>NZ_JARBCJ010000010.1:17316-35207 GCF_028803055.1 Mumia sp. | reverse complement strand
GGTGACCCCTGCCAACCCGAGCCGTACGACGAAGCGTCCGTCGCGGCGGTGCCACGCGTGGTCGAACGGCACGTCCGCGTCGAAGTCACCGACCGGTGGCTGATCCTGCTCGAGGCAGGCGTCGTGACCCGCGGACGCCAGAGAGTGACCCGCGGACGCCAGAGAGTGACCCGCGAGCTCCGGAGAGTGACCCGCGAGCTCAAGGTCGGCGCCTGCACCCGAGCGGTTCACGTCGGGGCGCAGCACCTCCACCCCGTGGCGCCGCGCGTCGGCGACCAGGCTCGCCGGCGAGTAGAACCCCATCGGCTGCGAGCGTAGGAGCCCCGCGAGGAACGCCCCCGGATAGTGCAGTCGCAGCCACGTGCTCGCATACACCAGCAGCGCGAAGCTGATCGAGTGCGACTCGGCGAACCCGAAGCTCGCGAACGCCTCGATCCGCTGGTAGATCTCGTCGGCCAGGTCGCCGGTGATGCCGTGCGCGGCCATGCCTGCGTACAGCGTCGCGCGCAGCCGCTCGATCTTCTCGACGCCGCGCTTGGACCCCATCGCCCGCCGCAGCAGGTCGGCCTCGTCCCCGGTGCAGCCGCCGACCTGCATCGCGATCTGCATCAGCTGCTCCTGGAACAGCGGCACGCCGAGGGTACGGCGAAGCACCGGCTCGAGCGCCGGGTGCAGATAGGTGATCTCCTCCTCGCCGGTCCGCCGCCGGATGAACGGGTGCACCGCGCCACCCTGGATCGGACCCGGCCGGATCAAGGCGATCTCGCACACCAGGTCGTAGAAGCGTCGCGGCTTCAGGCGCGGCAGCGTCCCGATCTGAGCGCGGCTCTCCACCTGGAACACCCCGACCGAGTCGCCGCGGCAGAGCTGGTCGTAGACACCGGCCTCCTCCTTGGGGATCGACGCCAGGCTCCACTGCTCGCCGGTGTGCTCGGCGACGATGTCGAACGTGTGCTGGATGGCGCCGAGCATCCCGAGACCGAGCAGGTCGAACTTGACCAGACCCATCCAGGCGCAGTCGTCCTTGTCCCACTGCAGGACCGTGCGGTCCTCCATGCGGGCGTGCTCGATCGGGCACACCTCCCCCACCGGTCGGTCGGTGAGCACCATGCCGCCCGAGTGGATGCCGAGGTGGCGCGGCGCCTTGAGGAGCTGCTCGGCCAGGTCGAGCACCGGCTCGGGCACGTCCTCGGTCGCCTCGTCGCGCGGCAGGCTGCTCCAGCGGTCGATCTGCTTGGACCACGCGTCCTGCTGCCCCTGGGAGTAGCCGAGTGCTTTGGCCATGTCACGGACCGCAGACTTCGGACGGTACGAGATGACGTTGGCGACCTGCGCGGCGTTGTGGCGGCCGTACTGCTCGTACACCCACTGGATCACCTCCTCTCGCCGGTCGGAGTCGAAGTCCACGTCGATGTCGGGCTCCTCCTCACGGCTCGCCGACAGGAACCGCTCGAACGGCAGGTCGAACGTCACCGAGTCCACCGCCGTGATCCCCAGGGCGTAGCAGACCGCGGAGTTGGCGGCCGACCCCCGACCCTGGCAGAGGATCCCGCGACCCTTCGCGAACGCGACGATGTCGTGGACGATGAGGAAGTAACCCGGGAAGTCGAGCTCCTCGATCACCGCGAGCTCCGCCTCCAGGCGCTCGTAGGTGCTCGGCGGGGCGTCGCGATAGAGCTCGGCAGCCCCGCGCCGCACCAGCTCGCGCAGCCACGACATCGGGGTGTGCCCGTCAGGCACCTTCTGCTTGGGCAGTCGCGGCTTGGCCCGGCGCAGCTCGAACGCGAGGTCGGCGGCGATGTCGACGGTCCGCTCCACCGCGCCGGGATATCGGGCGAAGAGGCGGGCCATCTCGAAGCCCGAGCGGAGGTGCGGTGGCCCCGCCGCAGGCAACCAGCCGTCCATCGCGTCCAGGCTGCGACGCGCCCGGACCGCAGCGACCGCCCCCGCGAGACGGCGGTCGTGGGGCGTTGCCGCGTGCACGTTGCCGGTCGCCACGGTGGGAAGCCCCAAGCGGTCCGCGATGGCCGCGAGCGCGTCGTTGCGGACGGAGTCGTACGGGTCGCCGTGGTCGGTGAGCTCGACGAGGACCTGGTCCTCGCTGAACCGGTCGAGCAGCGCCCGCACCTCCTTCTCGGCGGCGAGCTCGTCGACCTCGACGCCGGTCGGACCGACCAACGCCTGGCGTACGGCGCCCTTGCGGCAGCCGGTGAGCACGACCGCGTGCCGGCCGAGGCGGTCGGCGAGGTCGTCGAGGTCGTAGAGGGGTCGGCCCTTCTCGCCGCCCGCCAGGTGCGCGGCGGTGAGTGCCCCGGCGAGGCGGTGGTATCCCTCCTGTCCACGGGCGAGCAGCAGGAGATGAGTGCCGTCCGGATCTGCGGCGCCGTTCTGAGGACCGCGCAGGTCCAACGACAGCTCCGCCCCGAACACGGTCGGCAGACCGTGCACTGCCGCGGCCTCCGCCATCCGCACCACCCCGTAGAAGCCGTCGTGGTCGGTGAGCGCCAGCCCGGTCAGCCGCAGCCGCACCGCCTCCTCGACCAGCGCCTCCGGGCTGCTCGCACCGTCGAGGAAGCTGAAGTCGGAGTGCGCGTGGAGCTCGGCGTAGGGGACGTACGGCTCGTCCGGCTCCGGTGACGACTCCTCGACGGCGCCCGACGGCTCGTACGGGGCACGTTTGCGGGAGAACGCCGGACCGTCGCCGCCGTCGGGGACGTCGAAGGCAGGCGACTGCTTCTCCGGCGGCAGCCGCCCCGACAGCCGCCGCTCGAGCTCGGACCAGGGCATGTCGGGGTTGTTGAAGCCCATCAGTCGGCCCCGGCCTCAGTCATATCGGGCCTCCACGCACCAGACCCCGTCGCTGACTCGCAGCAGCCACGCGCTGCCGTCGACCCCGACCACCTGGAACCGGGCCGCCCGCACCGCCTCCCGCGCGTCCCACCAGCGCTCGTCGACAGGCCACGGCCCTGCCCAGGCGGCCACCGGCCGGAGCTCGGCGTCGCTCGCGGCGAACCGCGCAGGCGCGGCCGTCACCATGCCCCGCTCGCTGACCCTGACCGGCTGTCCGGAGGAACCGACCACCTGTGCCGGACGCGGTGGGTCGTAGACGGTGGCCGGCGCCGGTGCTGGCAGGCTGCCGGGCCACGGCGGTGCGGCCGGGCGCTCAGCTGAGAGCGGATCGCCCCACGGCACCAGCGTCCGTCGGTCGGAGGGACCTCGTCCGCCTCCGACGACCGCCGAGACCACGGCCTCCCGGCCGAGCATGCTCTGCACCTTGGACGCGGCCCGGTGGATGCGCGCGTCGGGGCCACTCCCCCACAGGCCCTCGGCATGGTCGGTCACCGGCGCCACGTCCTCCGGGATCAGCTTCACCCCGGTGATCGGCGCACTGACGGCCGAGACGGCCGTGCCCGATCCCGACGACGCCTGCAGCTGCCAGCGGACCCGGTCGACGATGTCGCCGGCGTCGAACCAGCGGGGATGCAGCCACTGACGCTCGGCGATCTGCCCGTCGTCGGTGTGCACCTCGACCCACAGGCTGGTGCAGACCAGCTGCCGCTCGGCGTGACCGGTGACGAACGCCTCGGCCGTCCGCCGGACGCTGAACGCGACCGCCTCCGCATCCTCGAGCGGCGGCTCGAACGAGACCTCGCGCTCGAGGTCCGAGGGAGGGCGGCGCGCCGCGAACGCCCGGTCGTCGGCGCCTCGAGCGAGCCGATGGGCGAGTGCCCCGTCGGGCCCGAACCGGGTCAGCACGTCGGCCGGACGCAGAGCGGCGAACGCCCCGAGCGTACGGAGCCCGAGCCGCTGCAGCAGGCTCACCATCTCGGGCCGGTCGAGGACGCTCACCGGCAGGTCGGCGAGGAAGGCGGCCGACTCCCCCGGGGGCACCACGAGACTGTCCTGCACGCTCGCCTGCCGAGCAGCCTGCTCGGCAGCGAACACGGCATCGGCGACACCGAAGCGCACGTCGTCGATGCCGTGCTCGACCAGCCTCTCGGCGAGGACCGCAGCCGCGTGCTGCTCACCACCGAAGTAGCGGCCGGGACCCGCCACGCGGACCGCGCAGGTCCCCGGACGCAGCGGCTGCACCCCAGGAGCGATCTCCTCGACCGCGGCGAGCACCGGCTCGAACGCACGCACGTCGAGCCCGGGGTCGTAGTCGAGCGTCACCAGGTCGGGACAGCGCGCCTGCGCGTCGCGCATCCGCTGGCCACGGCGCACCCCCTCGGCGCGCGCGGAGGTCGAGCACGCCCGGACCTCGCCGCGCTCGAACAGCGCGATCGGTGCCCCCGGCGGCAGCCCGGCGCCGGCACCGGTGTGCCGGACCGCCCGGACGGGCCAGTCGGGGCACCACGCCACCAGGGTGCGCGCCATCAGCTCGCCACCCCGTAGCCGAGCGCCCCGGGCAGCGCCACGACCGTGTCGTCCCCGACAGCAGCCGGCTCGACGACCGCGTCCAGCCACAGCCGGGTGCGGTGCGGCCGCCCCCAGCGACCGGTCGCGGTCACGGTGACATGACGACGGCGCAGGTGACCGTGCCCGTCGCCCATCCCGGTCCAGGAGCTCTCGGTGACCTCGAGCCGGCCGGCGGCACGGGGCCACACGCCCGGGTGGGGCGTCAGCGCGACCACCGTGGTGCCGTGCTGTCGCAGACGTGCCGTGATCCGCTGCGCGTCACCGTCACGGACACGAGAGGAAGGGCGTACGACGATCGCGTCCGTCACGTCGGCGAGCGTGCTCACCACGTGCTGCCAGTGCTCACCGGGCGCCGGGACGAGGATGGTCCGCTCGAGCGCGAGACCGAGCGAGGCTGCGGCCTCGGCTCCCATCTCGGGCACCCCCACCACGGCGCACCAGGCCCCGTCGATCGACGGGCCGGCGGCCAGCGCGAGAGCCAGGGCGAGGGAGTCAGCCACCTCGTACGTGGTGCCGCGCAGCAGCCCACCCGGCACCACCTGAGCCAACGCGGGCAGCGTCGGAAGGCGGTCCCGCACCTGCGGGGACGACCCCTCCATCGCCCGCATCCGCGCGGCAAGCTGATCGAGAACGGCTCCGGTCACCTCTCCATGTTCGAACAGATGTTCGAAGGAGTCAAACGGGTGTCCACCGCCTGGCCGAGGGTGTGAACGACAGCACCGCCGTCCCCCCGATCAGGGGGTACGGCGGCGCTGCGGCGTGCGCGTCGTGGTCAGGCCGAGGCCAGGAGGTCCCGTCCGGGGATGGCGTCGAGCAGCCTGCGCGTGTAGCCCTCGCGCGGGTTGTCGAACACCTCTCCCACGCCGGCGGCCTCGACGATCTTGCCGTCCTGCATCACCAGCACGTTGTCGGCGATCTGACGGACCACCGCGAGGTCGTGCGTGATGAACAGATAGCTCAGACCCATCTCGGCCTGGAGGTCGTTGAGCAGCTCCAGGATCTGAGCCTGGACCAGCACGTCGAGGGCGGAGACCGCCTCGTCGAGCACGACGACCTCCGGCTCGAGCGCCAACGCGCGCGCGATCGCGACCCGCTGGCGCTGTCCACCGGACAGCTCGTTGGGGTAGCGCCGCATGATCGACCCCGGCAGCGACACCTTCTCGAGCAGGTCACGGACCTTGGCCTCGCGCTCCGCCGACGAGCCGATCCCGTGAGTCGCCAGGGGCTCCTCGATCGACTTGAAGATGGAGTACATCGGATCGAGGGAGGCGTACGGGTTCTGGAAGACGGGCTGCATCTGGCGGCGCAGCGCCATCAGCCTCTTGCCCTTCAGCTGACCCGTGTCGTACCCATCGAAGTGGACGGTGCCGCCGGTCCGATCGAGCAGGCCGAGGACCATCCGCGCGACCGTCGACTTGCCCGAGCCGGACTCGCCCACGATCGCGGTGGTGGTGCCACGACGCAGCCGGAAGCTGACGTCGTCGACCGCTCGGAGCTCGGTCTTGCGCCACGGACGGTCGCCCGGCAGCATGAACACCTTCGTGAGGTTCTCCACGACGATGATGTCGTCGTGGCCCTTGCCGACCTCACCCTGCGTCGTCGCGACCTGGGCCGCGATCTCGCCGGCGGTCTGCACCGCCTGCTCCCGGACCTCCGCGCGCGCCCGCACCGAGCTCAGGCGCTGCGACGCGATCGAGGGGGCCGAGGACACGAGCCGCTGGGTGTAGGGGTGCTCGGGGTTCTTGAGGATCTCCAGCGCCGGACCGGACTCCACGACCCGGCCCTTGTACATGACGACGATGTGGTCGGCACGCTCTGCCGCCAGACCCAGGTCGTGGGTGATCAGCAGCACCGCGGTGCCCAGCTCGTCGGTCAGGCCGTCGAGATGGTCGAGGATCTGCTTCTGGACGGTCACGTCGAGCGCCGAGGTCGGCTCGTCGGCGATGAGGAGCTTGGGACGTGCGGCCAGACCCATCGCGATGAGCGCACGCTGGCGCATGCCGCCGGAGAACTCGTGCGGGTACTGGCGTGCACGACGCTCGACGTCGTTCAGGCCGGCCTCGGCAAGCAGCCCGTTCACGCGGCGATCGGCGTCCTTGCCCTTGGCGATGTCGTTGGCGACCAGGGACTCTTTGATCTGCGTCCCGACCCGCCAGAGCGGGTTGAGGTTCGACATCGGGTCCTGGGGCACGAGGCCGATCTGGTCACCACGCAGGGACTCGAAGTCCTTCGTGCTCGAGTGCGCGATGTCCTTGCCGTCGAAGAGGATCTCGCCGCCGGTCACCCGCCCGGTGCCCGGAAGCAGCCCGATGATCGCGTGCGCGGTCGTCGACTTGCCCGAGCCGGACTCACCGACGATGGCGACGGTCTGGCCCGGGTAGACGGTCAGGTTCGCCCCCTCCACGGCAGGGATGGCCTTCTTGTCGGCGTAGAAGGCGACGTCGAGGTTGCGGACCTCGAGGAGTGGCTGCTGGCTCATCGCTTCTTCGCCTTCGGGTCGAGGGCATCACGGACAGCGTCACCGAGCAGGATGAAGCTCAGCACGGTGAGCGCAAGAGCGGCGGCGGGGACGAACATCACGCCGAGCCGAGTGCCGGACCGGACCAGCCGCTGCGCCTCCGCGATGTCGTTGCCCCAGGAGACCACCGTGAAGGGCAGGCCGAGCCCGAGGAACGACAGCGTGGCCTCGGCGACGATGAAGATGCCGAGCGACACGGTCGCGGTGACGATCACGGGAGACATCGCGTTCGGGACGATGTGACGCCACAGGTTGCGCGAGTCCTTGGCGCCGATCGCGCGGGCGGCATCGACGAACTCGAGGTTCTTGACCTCGATGACCGAACCGCGCATGATGCGGGCGATCTGCGGCCAGCCGAAGACGGCCAGCGTCACGACGACGGCGGCGATGCCGCCCCAGAACCCGCGGTCAGGGAACGCGTTCGTGAGCGCCGAGAGGCTCACGATGGCTGCCAGGATCAGCGGGATCGCGAAGAAGATGTCGCTGATGCGCGAGATGATCGCGTCGGCCCAGCCTCCCTTGAAGCCGGCGATCGCTCCGGTGATGCCACCGATCACGACGACGAACAGCGTGGTGAGGACACCGACGGCGACCGAGGCACGCGCTCCGTACAGGGTCCGCGACCACACGTCGCACCCCTGGAAGTTGAACCCGAAAGGATGGCCGGGCGACGGGGGGTCGAGGCTTCGGCCGACCTCGCAGAATCGCGGGTCGGCGTTGGTGAAGAGTCCGGGGAACGCGATCACCACGGCCAGGACGGCCAGGAGCGCGGCGGAGATGAGGAACATGGGGTTGCGGCGGAGCTGCTTCCACGCCTCCTTCCACTGGCTGGAGGGCGCCTCGTCCACCTGGATCGAGTCGACCGCCGCGAGCGGGGTCTCCTCGATCGGGGCCACGTAGCGCTCCTGCCCCGCGAGCGTCGGCTTAGGCATAACGGATCCTTGGGTCGAGGAAGGCGTACAGCAGGTCGACGAGCAGCGCCGCGATGACGTACACGAGGACCATGATCGTCACGACCGAGACGATCGTCGGTGTCTCTCCGCGGATGACTGCCTGGTAGGCCAGATTGCCGACGCCGGGGATGTTGAAGATGCCCTCGGTCACGATCGCGCCTGCCATCAGGGCACCGAGGTCGACACCGAGGAACGTCACGACCGGGATCAGGGAGTTGCGCAGGACGTGGCGTCGGACGACGGTCCCCTCGGGGAGCCCCTTGGCCCGCGCGGTTCGCACGTGGTCGGCGCCGAGGTTGCCGGCGACCGAGGTCCTCGTGAGTCTCAGGACGTAGGCGAACGAGACGAGTCCGAGCACGATCGCGGGAAGCAGAAGGTTGTAGAACGAAGCGTCACCGCCGACGGTCGCAGGGAACCACTCGAGCTTGACGCCGAAGATGAGCTGCAGCACGAAGCCGAAGACGAAGATGGGGACGGCGATGACCAGCAGCGACACGACGAGCATCGTCGAGTCGAAGAGCTTGCCCTTGCGGAGACCGGCGATGGTGCCGGCGATGATGCCGAAGACGGCCTCGAAGACGAGGGCCATCAGCGCGAGCTTGATGGTGACCGGGAAGGCGTCGGCCACGAGATCGATGACAGGACGGCCGGTGAACGACTGTCCGAGGTCGCCGGTGACGGCGCCCTTGAGGAAGAGGAGCCATTGCACGAGGAACGGCTCGTCGAAGTTGTACTGCTCCCTGAGCTGAGCCAGCGTCGCCTCGGAGACCGGCTTGTCACCGAACAGCGCGCGGACGGGATCACCGGGGCGAAGGAAGACTAGCGCGTAGATGAGCAGCGTCGACCCGAGCAGGACGGGGATCGTCTGCAGGATTCGCCGCGCGGCATACCACCACATGTCAGTGGCCTCCTACGGGATGGTCTCTCCGAGAGGAGAGAGATGGTTTCAGGGCCCGTCGGCGCCGGTAGGCACCGGGGACCCGCGCAGGCCGCGCGGGGGGCAGCTGGTGAGCTGACCCCCGCGCGCCCCGCATGCGGTGGTGGTGCGACTACTTTGTGATGTTCTGGTAGATCGGAACACCCTGCCAGTTGAACTTGACGTTCTTGACGCCCTTCGCAGCGGCGCCAGTGGCATCGGTGTACCACATCGACAGACCCGGCAGCTCCTCCATGAGGATGGCCTGCGCGTCGACGAACGCCTGGTAACGATCCTCGTCGGTCTCCGCGCCTGCCGCCTTGGCGATGAGGGCGTCGAACTCCTTGTTGGACCAACGCGCGTCGTTCGAAGCCGCGCCGGTGCCGTAGATCGGGCCGAGGTAGTTCGAGATCGACGCGTAGTCCGGCTGCCAGCCGGCGCGGAACAGGGCACCGGTCTTGTTGTTGTCACGGTCGTCGAGGAACTCGTCGAACGTGGCGTAGTACTTCGGCTCGGCCTTGATGCCCAGAGTGTTCTTGATCTGGTTGGCCATCGCGTCGACCGACGCCTTGTTGCCGGCGCCATCGGTGTTGGTGGCGATCAGCAGCTTCTTGTTGCCCCAAGGCTCGATCTTCTCGGCCTCGGCCCAGCGCTTCTTGGCCTCGTCGGCGTTGAACTCGAGAACCTCGTTGCCGGGGATCTCGTCGGTCCAGCCCGGCATCGTCGGGGCGCTGAAGTCGAGCGCCGGGGTGCGGGTGCCGAAGAACAGCTTCTCGGTGAGCTCCTCGCGGTTCAGGGCCATCGAGACGGCCTGACGGCGAAGCTTGCCGGCCTCACCGGTGAAGCCGGGGAGGTCGACCGGGAACTGGAACGAACCGTTGACCGAGCCGGGTGCCTCGATGGGCTGGATGGCCGAGTCGTCGGCGAAGGTCGCCAGCGCGCTGTCCGGGACGGTGTCCAGGACGTCGAGGTTGCCCGACTGGAGGTCGGTGTAGGCGGCCTCGGTGTCGGTGTAGACCACGAAGGTCACGCCGCCGTTCTGGGCCTTGCGGGCGCCGTCGTACTCGCCGTTCGGGACGAGACGGATCTCCTTGTTGTTCTCCCAGGCCTCGAGCTTGTACGGGCCGTTGCCGACCGGCTTCTCGCCGTACGCCTTGATGTCGGCGAAGGCCGACTCAGGCAGCGGGTAGTAGGCCGAGTAGCCGAGACGCAGCGGGAAGTCGGACTCCGGCTGCTTCAGCGTGATCGTGAAGGTCTTGTCGTCGACGACCTTCAGACCCGAGATCGTCTGGGCGTTCTTGTCGAGGGTGCCCTCGGCGGTCGTGCCCTCGATCGGGTAGTAGAAGTACGAGGCGTTCTGCGCGTTCTTGCCCCCGGGGCCGGCGCCGTAGTTCCAGGCGTCGACGAAGGACTTCGCGGTGACGGCGGTGCCGTCGCTGAACTTCCAGTCCTTGAGCTTGATCGTCCAGGTCTTGTTGTCGTCAGAGGTGATCGACTCAGCGACCTCGAGCTCCTGCGAGCCGTCTTCCTTGTACGTGATGAGGCCCGCATAGAGCAGATCGATGACGTTGCCGCCGCCGACCTCGTTGGTCGCCTGCGGAACCAGCGGGTTCTGAGGCTCGGTCGAACGAGCGGTGATGACGGCGTCGGTCGAATCGCTCGAACCGTTGCCCTCATCTCCCCCGTCGCCGCCGCAGCCGGACAGTGTCAGTCCGATGGCTGCGAGCAGCGCCACGCCTCCAAGGCGAGTACGCCGGGAGAGTCGCATGGGAATCCTCCTGTTGTGTGTGGGAACGCGCAGAAAACTTTCCGCGGACCCATCGTTGCTCGGGATCTTCGACCAGAACAGGTCGGGAGCCAGACACTTATCGAAGTGTTACAACCGCCAGGCTCCTTGATCGTGACCACAGTATTATCAGATCCCCGAAATTGAGGTGCGCAGAGGGGCCCTGATGTGCCTTCGCGGGCCCTGCGGGACGCCAGAGCGAGGTTTCGAGCACAGCAAGACCGCCACGCCTCCCGGTTCGGGGGACGTGGCGGCCTGGGGTCGTACGGACCTGGTGCTGGGTCAGCCCTTGCGCTTGTTGACCTCGTCGGTCGCCTGCGGGAGGACCTCCTTGAGGTCGCCGACGACGCCGAAGTCGACCAGCTCGAAGATGGGCGCCTCCTCGTCCTTGTTGACGGCGACGATCGTCTTGGAGGTCTGCATGCCGGCGCGGTGCTGGATCGCTCCGGAGATGCCGTTGGCGACGTACAGCTGCGGCGAGACGGTCTTGCCCGTCTGACCGACCTGGAAGCTGTGCGGGTACCAGCCCGAGTCGACCGCCGCGCGCGAGGCGCCGACTGCGGCACCCAGCGAGTCGGCGAACGCCTCGACCTGCGAGAAGTCGCCGCCGGTGCCACGGCCGCCGGAGACGACGATGGCCGCCTCGGTCAGCTCGGGACGACCGGTGGCCTCGCGAGGCTTGGAGTCGGTGATCCGAGCGCCCTTGGCCACGTCGGACACGGTGACGGACACCGGCTCGAGGGTGGCGGCTGCGGACGACTGCTCCGGGGTGACGGAGTTCGGCTTGACCGCGACGATCGGGGTGCCCGTGGTGACGGTCGCCTCGACGGTGAAGTTGCCGGCGAAGACCGACTGCGTCGTCTCCACGCCGTCACCGGCCGCGCGTACGTCGACCGCGTCGGTGATCAGACCGGACTGCGTCTTGATCGAGAGGCGGCCCGCGATCTCCTTGCCCTCCGCCGAGCTCGAGACGAGGACGGCGGCCGGCTGCTTGCTCGAGACGAGCTCGGCGAGGGCCTCGGCCTTGGGGGCCACGAGGTACTCGGTGAGCTCGGGGGCGTCGAGGACGTAGACCTTCTCTGCGCCGTACTGGGCGAGGTAGGCCTGCGCGGCGTCGGCGCCGGACCCGATGAACACGGCCGACGGGGTGCCGAGACGACGCGCCAGCGTCAGGAGCTCACCGGTGGTCTTGCGGACGGTGCCGTCGACGTGGTCGACCAGAACGAAAATCTCACTCATCTGTCGCTGCTCCTCAGACGAACTTCTTCGACGCGAGGAACTCGGCCAGCTTGACGCCGCCGTCTCCCTCGTCGGTGACGATCTCGCCGGCGCTGCGGGGCGGCCGCGGCGCGAACGAGAGGACCTTGGTCCAGGCGGCGTCGAGGCCGACCTCGGACGGATCGATGCCGAGGTCGGAGAGGGTGAGCTCCTCGACCGGCTTCTTCTTGGCCGCCATGATGCCCTTGAACGACGGGTAGCGAGGCTCACCGGACTGGTCGGTCACCGACACGACCGCCGGAGCGGTCGCGGTGATGGTCTCGGTCGCGACGTCGCCGTCGCGGCGGACGGTCACCGTCGAGCCGTCGACGCTGATCTCGGAGCCGTAGGTGACGGCCGGGAGACCAAGTCGCTCGGCGACCATGGTGGGGACGACGCCCATGGTGCCGTCGGTCGAGCTCATGCCGAAGAACACGAGGTCGTACTCGAGAGTGCCCAGAGCCTTGGCGATGATGAGCGACGTCGCCGCGGCGTCCGAGCCGGCGATGTCGTCGTCCTCGACGTGGACGCCCTTGTCGGCGCCCATCTGGAGTGCCTTGCGGACGGCGTCGGCGGCGTCGGCCGGGCCGACCGTCAGGACGGTCACCTCGCCGTCGCTCTCCTCCGCAGCCAGGAGCGCCTGCTCCACGGCGTACTCGTCGAGCTCCGAGAGGAGGCCGTCGACGCCCTCACGGTCGACGGTGCTGTCCGACGAGTCAAAGGACCGGTCCGCCGTAGCGTCCGGTACGTACTTCACACAGACGACGATGTTCATGGCCTGCTCGGCCCCTCCTGTGGAGTCGACTTCTTGGACACGGCGCTCGCACGGGACGCGCGTCGTTGCAGCCGCGGGCGACTGCGTGCCGGGTCGCGCTACGACCACGGCACCCCCAGGTTACCGACAGGTAACCTTTATGACGACTTCGTCACGGGTGGCGTGGGTCACACCACGGACCCTGCGACCCTCCGGCTTCCCGCAGCGGTGGCCCGTAGCCGGGGGGACTTCGAGAGGTCGTCAGCGCGGCACGCTGCGACACTGAGCCACATGTCCGAGCCTAGGGCACTGCCAAGGACGCTGACCATCCTGGTCGGGACGGCGGCCTTCGTGGTCGTCGTCGCCGGAGTCATGAGGATCCAGGGGATCGCAGGCCCCACCTTCCTCGCGGTGTGCCTCACCGTGACCGTCCACCCGCTGCGCGGAGTCCTCACCCGCTGGGGACTTCCTCGCTGGGTCGGGACCGTGACCTGCGTCGTCACCGTCTACGCGATCCTCGTCGTCCTCGCCGTGACCCTCGTCCTGTCCGGGGCGCGCTTCGTGCAGCTCGTCGGCTCGTACGAGGACGAGTTCGACCGCTGGGTGGCCGACATCAAGAAGGCGCTCGACAGCTTCGGCATCGGTCAGGGAGAGCTCAACCAGATCTTCTCCAGCGTCGACATCAAGAGCGTCGCGCCGTACGTCGCGGACGCGGTCTCCAGCGCCACCTCGGTGACCGGCAACGTGCTGCTCATCCTGATCCTCCTGCTGTTCATGGCCCTCGACGGCGGCATCTTCCCGCGTCTCTCCACCCAGGTCCCCGAGCGCCACCGGGCGACCCTCGAGGCGCTGGCCGACTTCGCCACCGGGACACGGCGCTACTTCGTCGTCGCGACCGTGTTCGGGCTGATCGTCGCCATCGGCAACGTGATCCTGCTCTACGCCCTGGGGGTGCCCGAGCCGATCCTGTGGGGCGTGCTGTCGCTCATCACCGGCTACATCCCCAACATCGGCTTCGTGCTGGGCCTCGTGCCGCCGGCGATGCTGGCGCTGCTCGACTCGGGCTGGGAGACCGCGTTCTGGGTGGTGGTCGGATACTGCGTGATCAACGGCGTCGTGCAGTCGGTCATCCAGCCCAAGATCGTGGGCGACTCGGTGGGCCTGTCGGCGACCCTGAGCATGCTCTCGCTGATCTTCTGGACGCTCGTCCTCGGCGCGTGGGGGGCGATCCTCGCGATCCCGGCCACCCTGCTGGTCAAGAAGCTCCTGGTCGACCGTGATCCCGAGACGCGATGGCTGTCGCCGTTCCTCGCCGGGCGCGAGGTCGCGGACGCCGGTGGCGGCGACGCGAGATCAGGGGCACGAGATCGGCGGCGCGGGGCGGATCACCGGTAGCGTGACGGAGACCCCGTACCAGGAGGAATGATGTCCTACCAGCAGCCACCCCAGAACGATCCCCGCCGAGTGCCCCAGCCCGCTGCGGACGCCGACTCCGAGACACCCAGCGGCCTGACGGTGAACACGGGCAGGCTCTGGGCCGGCGGGGTCGCCACCGCGGTGGTGGCCGGCCTGGCCGCCGTGGTGGGTCTCCTCGTCTTCCGAGGGGTGTTCGACATCGCGGTGCTCGTGCCGTCGGGCGGGGGACGGTGGGACGTCGTGTCCACGATCCCCTTTGCCCTGGTCGCGGCGGGCGGTGCCCTGCTCGCCACGGCGCTGATGCACCTCCTCGTCCTGGCGACGCCGCGGCCCCGGCTGTTCTTCGGGTGGATCATGGTGCTGGTGGGTGTGATCGCCGGCGTACTGCCATTCACCATCAACGTCGAGACCAGCGAGCAGGTCGCCAGCGCGGTGGTCGGTGTGCTGATCGTGGTGGTGATCGCGAGCCTCGTCTCGAGCACCGCTGATCGCGCCGTGACGGTCGCCCCTCCCGCCTACTGAGCGGGGACCTGACCCGTACGCTGCGGACGTGAGCAGCGAGGACGACGACACGAGACCTCAGATGGTGATCACCGGTGAGCGCACCGTGCCGGGGATCTGGCACGAGAACTACTGGTTCCGTCGCCACGAGGTCGTGTACGAGTCCCTGCGTGATCGCGTCCGCAGCGCCCGCGTGCTCGAGGCCGGCTGCGGCGAGGGGTACGGCGCCGACCTCCTGAGCCGCGCGGCGGGCTCGCTGTTCGCGCTCGACTACGACGAGTACGCGACCGGTCACGTCCGCACGGCCTACCCCGACGTGCCGGTGGTGCGCGGCAACCTCGTCGCCCTCCCCTACGCCGACGCCTCGTTCGACGTCGTCGTCAGTCTGCAGACCATCGAGCACCTCTGGGACCAGGACGGGTTCGTCGCCGAGTGCGTGCGCGTGCTGCGTCCGGGTGGTGTGCTCGTCGTCAGCACCCCCAACACGCTGACGTTCCCGCCGGGCAACATCTACCACCCGAAGGAGCTCGAGCCCGGCGAGCTGCGCGACCTCGTGGCCCGGCACGCGACCGTCACGTCGCTCGTCGGCCTCCACCACGGGCCCCGCGTCGCCGCGTGGGAGCAGGACCACGGGTCCCTGGTCGATGCCCAGATCGCCACGCCGTACGAGGAGTGGCCGACAGCGGTCGCCGAGGTCGTCCGCTCGGTGCGCACCGACGACTTCGTGCTGCGCGAGGGTGACGACGCGGACCTCGCGGCCTCGCTCGACCTCGTGGTCACCGCGGTCCGCGACTGACGCTCCGGCACGGTCCCGGTCGTGCTGCCGAGGGCAGATCCGCTCTCGGACGAAGCACTGGATCGGCAGGACCCTCGCGGCGCACCGTAGGTCCATGACCGACACCAGAACACCCCTCTTCGACGCCGCGACGCGACAACAGCTGCTCGGCCAGCGCATCCTCGTGCTCGACGGCGTCCTCGACGACGACAACGGGACGCTGCTCACGACCCAGATCCTCACGCTGGCCGCCGACGACGCCGTCGCCGACATCGCCCTGTGGATCCACTCCCCCGGCGGGTCCGTGCCGGCGATGCTCGCACTGCGAGACGTCATGCGGCTCGTGCCGTGCGACGTCTCGACGCTCGCCCTCGGCCTCGCCTGCAGCGCCGGGCAGTTCCTGCTCTCTGCCGGGACGCCGGGCAAGCGGCACGCGCTCGCCCACGCTCGGGTCCTGATGCACCAGGGATCAGCGGGGATCGGTGGCAGCGCGGTGGAGATCGAGGTCCAGGCCGACGATCTCCGCCACACCCGTGACACCGTCCTCGCCCTCATCGCCGAGGACACCGGTCAGCCGTTCGAGCAGATCTTCGAGGACTCCCTCCACGACCGCTGGTACACCGCACCCGAGGCGCTGGCGTACGGCTTCGTGGACCACGTCGTCGATCGCTTCGACCAGGTCATGCCCGCTCGTCGGCGCACGGTCGGGATCGGGGTGACGCGATGAGCCAGTACACGATCCCCAACGTGATCGCCCAGCACCCGCGCGGCGAGCGGATCATGGACGTCTACTCCCACCTGCTGACCGAGCGCATCGTCTATCTCGGGACCGCGATCGACGCCGGTGTCGCCAACGCCCTCATCGCGCAGCTGCTGCACCTCGAGGCCGACAACCCCGACGCGGAGATCAGCCTCTACGTGAACTGCGAGGGTGGCGACGAGACCGCGATGCTGGCCGTCTACGACACGATGCAGCACATCCGTTCCCCGATCGCGACCGTCTGCGTCGGGCAGGCGATCGCGGCCGGCGCCGCCCTGGTCGCCGGTGGTGCGCCGGGGCGTCGCGCGAGCCTCCCGCACGCACGCTTCGTGCTCCACCAGCCTGCAGCGCGCGGCCAGGGGACGATCCCGGACCTCATCCTCCAGGCCGACGAGGTGGTCCGGGTGCGCAACGAGATGGAGGCGATCCTGTCCGCGCACACCGGACAGAGCGTGGAGACCCTGAGGCACGACACCGACCGTGACCGGGTGTTCTCGGCGACAGCGGCGCGGGAGTACGGCCTCGTCGACGCGGTCATGGAGCAGGCGGTGCTCCCGCCCGCGGCGTACGCCTCGTGATCAGGCGACCGCGGCCATCGCCTTCGGGCCGCGGCTCGTCGACGAGCTGATCACACGCGACGCGAGGTCGTGGTGGACGACGCCGGTGAGCTCGCGCAGCGAGGTCTCCAGCGCACCGGCGACCGCGGCGATGATCTCGCTCGACGGCTCCTTGCGGCCACGCTCGACCTCGGACAGGTATTGCACGGAGATGCCGGCGAGGCCGGCGACGTCGACGAGACGGAGGCCGAGCGCCGCACGACGCTGCCGCATCCGCTCGCCCAGGACCTCCCGCCAGAGCGGCTCGGGCTCGGCAGGGACACTCGGACGACGCAGCGGACGCGGCGGCTGCGGCCGGGTGGCAGGCTCGGCTGCCGGCTCGTGCGGCGCCGGGAAGCGGATCAGATCGCCCATGTCCCGATGCTAGGGCGCCGCGCCGCGGTCGTGACCGGCGTTCCGCTCTCCGCAGAACGCCATCCCCCTCGCGACGACGACGTCCCGGTCAGACGGCCGGTCCGTCGCGCTGGTCGCGAGCCTCGGCCTGCTCGTCGGCGACCTCGGCGGTGTAGCGCTGGATCTCGGCCCACTCAGCCAGGTCGTCGCGGCGGCTCTTGACCACGCGGCCCGGGAGCCCGGCGACGATCGCGAAGTCGGGGTACTCGCCGCGTGCGACCGTGTGGGCCGCGAGCACGACGCCACGGCCGGTACGCGTCCCGCGGAGGACCGTCGCCTTGACCCCGATCCAGGAGTCGGGGCCGATACGGACGGGCGACACGACCAGACCCTGGTCCTTGATCGGCACGGCCAGGTCGAGCGTCACGTGGTCGAAGTCGCAGATGTAGGTCCAGTCGGAGATGATCGTCGACGCACCGATCTCGATGTCGAGGTGGGCGTTGACGGTGTTGTCCGACCCCATCACGACCTTGTCGCCCAGCCGGAGCGTCCCGTTGTGCGCGCGCAGCGCCGTCCGGTCGCCGAGGTGCACGAACGCACCGAGGACCACCCGGCCGTACGGGGGGTGGTCCTCGACGACGACGTCCTTGCCGAGGAACACCATCCCCTCCGTCACCACGTGGGGATAGCGCCGCTTGAACCTCCAGAGCCGCCAGTAGCGGACGACGTGATACCACGTCCACGCGCGGTGGCGCCTCACCCAGCGGAGCGAGTCCAGGGTGAGGAAGCGTGCGGGCTGCGGAGCGGGCATCAGCCGACGGGCGTCATCGAAGGCGGGTCACGGCTTGGTCGCTGCCACCGAGACGTTGTAGTAGAGGCCCTTGGG
>NZ_JARBCJ010000010.1:0-17216 GCF_028803055.1 Mumia sp. | reverse complement strand
ACGACCGGCGCGAGCGCCTTGTCGAGCGCGGACAGCCGCACCCACGAGCGGTAGGCGAACATCCGCCAGCGCGGGCCGAGCTTGTCCTCGGGGACCGCGGCCTCGAAGGTGCGTACCGGCCACCCGAACCAGGACGCGGTCAGCTCCTCGGTCTGCGTACGGACGTCGACCCCGCCCGCGCGCAGCACCAGACGCTCCAGGTCGGCGGGCTCGAACGTGTGCAGGTCGACCACGGCCTCCAGCGCGGCCGCACGCGAGGACTCGTCGAGCTCCTCGGCCGGACGCGCCCAGTCGCGCAGCGGACCCAGCCGGGTCGCGCGGGTCGCCGCCCACCAGGTCAGGCGCGACAGGCGGCGGGCCACGAAGTCGCCACGCGTGGTCGGCTCGCCGCAGATCACGATCCGTCCGCCCGGACGGAGCACGCGCAGCATCTCTCGGAACGCCTTCTCGACGTCGGGGATGTGGTGGATGACGGCGTGGCCGATGACGAGGTCGAAGGACTCGTCGGGGTACGGCAGCTCCTCGGCGTCGGCGGCCTGCCCGTCCAGCGAGAGGCCGAGGCCCTCGGCGTTGCGCTGGGCGACCTGGACCATCCCCGGGGAGATGTCGGTGACCGTGCCCTTGTCGACCACGCCGGCGAGCATCAGGTTGAGGGTGAAGAAGCCGGTGCCCGCACCGATCTCGAGACTGCGTCCGTACGGCCAGTCTCCCTCGCCGGCGACGGCGACGAAGCGCTCCCGGGCGTAGGAGATGCAGCGCTCGTCGAACGAGATCGACCACTTCTCGTCGTAGGTCTGCGCCTCCCAGTCGTGGTAGAGCACCTGGGCGAGCTTGGTGTCGGACCAGGCGGCCTCCACCTCGTCGGCGCTGGCATGGGGGTTGGGGGTGGCGATCGTGCTCATGCTTGCTGCTTACTTTCCTTCGAAGGTGGCCTTGCCAGGCCCGTTCTCGATGAACGACCGCATGCCGGTCTTCTGGTCCTCGGTCGCGAACAGGGCGGCGAACGCGTGGCGCTCGATCTCGAGCCCGGTCACCAGGTCGACCTCGAGACCACGGTCGACGGCCTCCTTGACCGCCCGCAGCGCGAGGGACGCGCCGCCGACGAACTGGCGGGCCCACGCGACGGCCTCCTCGTAGACAGACGCGGCGGGAAGCACGCGGTCGACGAGCCCGATCGAGAGCGCCTCCGCAGCGTCGACCTGACGGCCGGTGAACATGAGGTCCTTCGCCTTCGCGGGGCCGACGAGTCGCGGCAGGCGCTGGGTGCCTCCGGCGCCGGGGACGATGCCGAGGAGGATCTCGGGCTGGCCGAGCTTGGCGTTGTCGGCGGCGAAGCGGACGTCGGTGCACATCGCCAGCTCGCAACCGCCGCCGAGGGCGTAGCCGGTGATCGCGGACACCGTCGGCTTGGGGATCGCCGCCACGGCGTTGAGCGCCGCCTGGAGCTGCTGGGCGCGCACGTTCATCTGCGGATAGGTGAGGTCGGCCATCTCCTTGATGTCCGCACCCGCGGCGAAGACGCGCTCTCCGCCGTAGACGACGACCGCGGCGACGTCGTCGCGCGCGGAGGCCTCGACGGCGCACTCCGCGAGCTCGGTCTGGAGCTGCGCGCTGATCGCGTTCATCTTCGGCCGGTCGAGCCGGATCGTGCCGACGCCGTCCGAAACCTCGAGCCTGACGAGCTCGCCCATGCGCGCTGCCTCTCTTGTGGGATGCCGGGTCCGGCGGAGCGTCGTGACAGTGCTGCTGTCGACGTCCGCCGTGGCTCCGAGGGTAGCGAACGCTACGGATGCGGGGCCGAGCGCGTGGTGGTCGTACCGCATGATGGGGCTCATGGCCGAGACCTGGGCGTACGAGCGTCACCCGAGCGTGGCGGGGAGCTGCCACCCCCTCGGCGCCCGGCCCGTCGTCGGCGGCACCAACTTCGCGGTGCACGCACCGCAGGCCCGCAGCGTGCGGCTCCACCTCCCGGGGGTGGGGACGTACGAGCTGGAGTCCCGGACCGGGTCGGTGTGGCACCTCGAGGTGCGTGGCACCGGTCCCGGGCAGGAGTACGCCTTCGAGGTCGACGGCACCCGGGTCCTCGACCCGTACGCCATGCACGTCCGCGGCGGGTTGGACGGCAACGCCTCCCGGTTGCGGGCGTACGTGGCCGAGACGGCGTTCGACTGGTCGGGCGACAGCGCACCGCGCACGCCCTGGGACCGCACGGTCATCTACGAGGCGCACGTGCGGGGCCTCACCAAGCAGGACCCCGACGTGCCGGAGGAGCTGCGCGGCACCTACGCGGGTCTCGCGCACCCCGCGACCCTGGACCGTCTCGTCGCGCTCGGTGTCACCGCGGTCGAGCTGCTGCCGATCCACCACTTCGTCACCGAGCCGACCGTTGCCGACCGCGGGCTCGTCAACTACTGGGGCTACAACAGCGTCTCGTTCCTCGCGCCCCACGCCCCGTACGCCGCGTCCGACGATCCGGTGCGCGAGTTCAAGGAGATGGTGCGGGCGCTGCACGCCCGCAACCTCGAGGTGATCCTCGACGTCGTCTACAACCACACCGGCGAGGGCGGCGACGGCGGGCCGACGATCCATCTCCGCGCCCTCGACGACGACGGCTACTACCGGCACTCCGACGGCCACTACTTCGACGTGACCGGCTGCGGCAACACGGTGCGGTCCGACTCCGGGCCCGGGTCGGAGCTCATCCTCGAGTCGCTGCGCTACTGGGTCCGCGAGATGCACGTCGACGGGTTCCGCTTCGACCTCGCCTCGGCCCTCGCCCGCGACGAGACCGGTCGAGTCACCCTCGCCGAGTCGCTGATCGCCGCGATCGGCCGCGACCCGGTGCTGCGCGACGTCAAGCTGGTGGCCGAGCCGTGGGACGCAAGCATGGACGGCTACCTGGTCGGGGGGTATCCCCAGGGCTGGAGCGAGTGGAACGACGGCTTCCGCGACGACGTGCGCGACTTCTGGCGCGGGCACGGCGGCGGCGTCGCCGGGATCGCGACCCGCCTCGCCGGGTCGTCGGAGGTCTTCGCACCGAGCGGACGGCCACCGCAGGCGTCGGTGAGCTTCGTCACGGCGCACGACGGGTTCTCGCTGCGCGACCTCGTCTCGTACGACGACAAGCACAACGAGGCCAACGGCGAGGACAACCGCGACGGGCACTCCGACAACCGCTCGTGGAACTGCGGCGTCGAGGGCGAGACCGACGACGTCGACGTCCTGACGCTACGGCGACGCCAGTCGGCGAACCTCGTGGCGACCACGCTGGTCGCAGCCGGCGTGCCGATGCTGCGCGCGGGCGACGAGCTCGGTCAGACCCAGGGCGGCAACAACAACGCGTACTGCCACGACTCCCCCACCACCTGGCTGCCGCCGGTGCCGGAGGTCGGCTGGGAGCACGTCCGCGAGGTGGTCTCGCGGCTGACGACGCTGCGGGCCGAGCACCCGGCGCTCCGGACCACCCGCTTCTTCACCGGCGAGGTGTCGGACGAGACCGGCCGCGAGGACCTTCGCTGGCTCCACCCCGACGGGCGGCCGTGGGCCCCCGACGACTGGCACGACGAAGGCCTCCGCACGATCGGGATGGCGCTCGACGGCGGCGCCGACGCGGCGTGCGCGGTCGTGCTGCTCAACGCCGGAGACGAGCCGCAGGAGTGGGCGCTCCCCGACGGCGCGTGGGAGCAGACGTACGCCGTGGCGCTCGACACCGCCGATCTCGACCACGCCACGTCCTACGGTCCTGGTGCCGCGGTGCCGGTCGCCGCGCACAGCATGGTGCTGCTGATCGCCTCCTGAGGGGCCGCGTCGCGTCGGATAGCGTCGGGCCCATGTTGCGCATCCCCGTGATGGACGTGTGCCCTGTCGTCGAGAATGGCGCCTACGCCGCGAAGGCCGCCGTGGGGGAACCGTTCCCGATCCGTGCCCGGATCTTCCGTGAGGGCCACGACGCCCTCGGCGCGGGGGTGGTGCTCGCCGGCCCGGACGGACGCGACCGGCCCCTGCTCCCACTGCCGCACCTCGACAACGACCACCACGAGCTGTGGGTGACCCTGGACGAGGTCGGACCGTGGACGTTCCGGATCGAGACCTGGTCCGACCCGTTCGGCACGTGGCTGCACGACGCCCCGGTAAAGGTCGCCGCGGACGTGGACAGAGAGCTGATGCCCATCGAAGGAGCGGTCGTGCTGGAGCGCGCGGCGACGACGCTCCCCCGCGACCGGACGGCGGAACGAGCGGCGCTTCGCAAGGCGGCGAAGGTCCTCCGTGACCCGAGCCTCGACGCCGCCGAGCGGGTCGACGCGGCGAGGACGCCGGAGATCCTCGGCATCATGAGCCGGTTCCCGTTGCGGGACCTCGTCGGCAGCACCGGACCGTACCCCGTCTTCGCCGACCGCGAGCGGGCCCTCGCGGGCGCCTGGTACGAGCTGTTCCCCCGATCGTTCGGGGGTCTGCGGCCGGCGATCGACCAGCTCGACCGGGTGGCGGCGATGGGGTTCGACGTCGTCTACCTGCCGCCGATCCACCCGATCGGGCGGGTCAACCGCAAGGGGCGCAACAACTCGCTCCACGCCGAGCCGGGCGATCCCGGGTCGCCGTGGGCGATCGGTGCCGCGGAGGGCGGCCACGACGCGATCCACCCCGAGCTCGGCACCCTCGAGGACCTCGACGCCTTCGTGGCCGCGACGCGTGACCGCGGCATGGAGGTGGCACTCGACCTCGCGCTCCAGTGCGCTCCTGACCACCCGTGGGTGGCCGCGCACCCGGAGTGGTTCACGACCCGCGCCGACGGCACCATCGCCTACGCCGAGAACCCGCCGAAGAAGTACCAGGACATCTATCCGCTCAACTTCGACAACGACCCCGAGGGACTGCATGCGGAGGTGCTGCGAGTGGTGCGGCACTGGATGTCGCACGGGATCCGGATCTTCCGGGTCGACAACCCGCACACCAAGCCGGTCCCGTTCTGGGAGCGGCTGCTCGCGGAGATCCGTCGCACCGACCCCGACGTCGTGTTCCTCGCCGAGGCGTTCACCCGTCCGGCGATGATGCGGGCCCTCGGGACCGTCGGGTTCCACCAGTCCTACACCTACTTCACCTGGCGCGAGACCAAGGAGGAGCTCACCGCCTACCTCGAGGAGGTCACGGGCCGCAAGGCCGACGTGATGCGCCCGGCGTTCTGGGTGAACACCCCCGACATCCTCCCGGTCCACCTCCAGACCGGCGATCCGGCGATGTTCCGGCTGCGGGCCGTGCTGGCGGCCACAGGTGCGCCGACGTGGGGGATGTACTCGGGCTACGAGCTGCTCGAGCACACCGCGCTGCGTCCAGGCTCGGAGGAATACCTCGACTCGGAGAAGTACGAGATCAAGCACCGCGACTACGGCGTCGCCGACTCGCTGGCGCCGTTCGTGGCGAGGCTCAACGATGTACGGCGCCGGCACCCGGCACTACGGCAGCTGCACCGGCTCGCCGTGCACCCGAACGACTCCGAGCACATCCTCTGCTTCTCGCGCCGCCACCTCGGCGACACCCGCGACGACGCCGTGATCGTCGTCGCGAACCTCGACCCCGGCGCCGCCCACGAGACGATCGTCCGCCTCGACCTGCCGGCGCTCGGCATCGGCTGGGGTGAGCGCTTCGCGGTCCGCGACGAGCTCAGCGGCGAGGTGTTCGACTGGACCGAGGAGAACTACGTCCGGCTGGGCGGTGACGCCGAGGTCGCGCACGTGCTGACCGTGCTGCGGTAGGGACCTCCCCGAGTCGTCGCTCCCGCTCGGCTCCAGCTCAGCCGCCGGGCGGACGCTCGACCGGGGCGGGCCGTACGACCGGAGCCGGCTGCACGACCGGGGCCGGCTGCACCACGATGGTCGGCTCGGTCGTCGACGGGACCGCCTCCGGGACGTCGACGGGAAGCCGAGCGGCGCTGGGGGTCCGGAGGAGTGCGTCGAGGTAGTGCATGGCGTCGATGAGCCGCATCGTCGTCCGGCGCCGGAGCACCTTGAGCGCGCGCCATCGTCCCCACCGCCGGCTGAGCAGCTCGCGCAGGTCGCCCGCGAGCGTCTCGTCGATCTCGGCGTGGTCGAGGTTGACGGCGTCGGCATATGCCTGGCCGAGCAGGCGACGCTCGACCGCGTCGGACCACTCCTCGATGCGGGCCTTGGCCTGAAGCAGCGACATGTCGGCGCTGGCGTGGAGGAGCCGGGTCGCCTCCATCTTGCGGCCCGACTCGAGCAGACGGGTGATCTCCGAGCGCGTCACCTCGTCGACCGGGCGGTTGCCGCGCGTCTCGAGCGCGGCCTTCTTGAGCTCGGGCGCGATCGGCGTGAGCTGCCGTCCGGTGATCGGCTCGGGCGCGCCCTGGCGTGCGCTCAACCACACGATGAGCGCCCCGATGGCGACTCCCGTGAGGGCTGCGGCGACCACGGCCAGAAGCATGGGAACAGCCTAGTGCCGCGACCTTCGGGGCTGTGGGAGGCCGTGCGAGGATGGCGCGCATGGACGCCCCCGTGCCCGTGCCGGGCTCCCCCACCGACCGGCGCGACGACGATCCGCTGTGGTTCAAGCGTGCCGTGTTCTACGAGGTTCTGGTCCGGTCGTTCCACGACTCGACCGGTGACGGGATCGGCGATCTCGCCGGCATCACCAGCAAGCTCGACTACCTCCAGTGGCTCGGCGTCGACTGCCTGTGGCTCCCGCCGTTCTTCCCCTCCCCGCTGCGTGACGGCGGCTACGACGTCGCCGACTACACCAGCGTGTCGCCCGAGCTCGGGACCGTCGAGGACTTCAAGACGCTCCTCGACGCCGCCCACGAGCGCGGCATCCGCATCATCATCGACGTCGTCATGAACCACACGTCCGACGCCCACCCGTGGTTCCAGGAGTCGCGCACCGATCCCGACGGGCCGTACGGCGACTTCTACGTGTGGCGCGAGGACGACGAGGCCTACTCCGACGCCCGCATCATCTTCGTCGACACCGAGAGCTCGAACTGGACGTACGACCCCGTCCGGGGTCGCTACTTCTGGCACCGCTTCTACAGCCACCAGCCGGACCTCAACTTCGAGAACCCGGCGGTGCACGAGGCGATGCTCGACGTCCTCCGCTTCTGGCTCGACCTCGGTGTGGACGGGTTCCGGCTCGACGCCGTGCCCTACCTGTACGAGCAGGAGGGGACCAGCGGCGAGAACCTCGAGCCGACCCACGCCTTCCTCCGCACGGTCCGTCGCTACGTCGACGAGCACTATCCGGGCCGCGTCCTGCTCGCCGAGGCCAACCAGTGGCCCTCCGACGTGGTCGACTACTTCGGCGACCCGGCCGTCGGCGGCGACGAGTGCCACATGTGCTTCCACTTCCCCGTGATGCCGCGCCTCTTCATGGGCGTGCGCCGGGAGTCGCGCTACCCGATCAGCGAGATCATGGAGCAGACGCCCGACATCCCCGAGGGGTGCCAGTGGGGCATCTTCCTGCGCAACCACGACGAGCTCACCCTCGAGATGGTGACCGACGAGGACCGCGACTACATGTGGAGCGAGTACGCCACCGACCCGCGGATGAAGGCCAACATCGGCATCCGCCGCCGGCTCGCCCCGCTGCTGGACAACGACACCAACCGCATGGAGCTGTTCACGGCGCTGCTGCTGAGCCTGCCCGGCTCTCCCGTGCTCTACTACGGCGACGAGATCGGCATGGGCGACAACATCTGGCTCGGCGACCGCGACGGCGTCCGGACGCCGATGCAGTGGACGCCCGACCGCAACGCCGGCTTCTCCGTCGCCAATCCCGGCAAGCTGACGCTCCCGGTGATCATGGACCCCGTCTTCGGGTACCAGTCGGTCAACGTCGAGGCAGAGCGCGAGAACACCTCCTCGCTGCTGCACTGGACACGACGCATGATCCACATCCGCAAGCAGCACCCGGCGTTCGGCGTCGGCACGTTCCGTGACATCGGCGGCTCCAACCCGTCGGTGCTGTCGTTCCTGCGCGAGCACGAGGGCGACGTCATGCTCTGCGTCAACAACCTGTCGCGGTTCCCGCAGCCGGTCGAGCTCGACCTCCACGCCTACGCCGGGGTCCGCCCGATCGAGACGTTCGGAGGCGTGGAGTTCCCGGCCATCGGCGAGCTGTCCTACCTGCTGACGCTGGCGGGGCACGGGTTCTACTGGTTCCGCCTGGGCCGACCGGCCGAGACCGAGGGGGTCTGATGAGCACCGACCGTACGACGGGTGACCGAGGGACGGCCGATCGGAGGACGGCCGAGCGCAAGGACCTGCTCGACTACCTCGTCCGACGCCGCTGGTTCTCCGGGGAGGGCGAGGGCTGGGAGCTGGAGCGCGTCGCGCCGCTGGGCTGGCTGAGCCGGCCGGCGACCGGCCTCGGCGTCCGCTTCGAGCTCGTGACCGTGCGCGGCCCCGGCGGCACGCACACCTACAACGTGCCGCTCGCCTACCGCGCCGAGCCGGTCGAGGCCAACGCGTACGGCTTCATCGGCACCTACTCCCCCGGGCTCGGCGAGACCGTCGACGACCTCTTCGTCTACGACGCGCTGCACGACCCGGAGGCGCGGCGGGTGATCATGCAGGGGTTCTTCGCCGAGGACACCGGGTCCGCGGCGACGTACGTGTCCCGGATCCCGTCCGACGACGACGGCACCTCGTCGATCGGCTCGGAGTCGGAGTCCGTCCTGCTCTCGGTCGAGCAGTCCAACACCTCCGTCGTCGTCGACGAGCGCGCGATGCTGAAGGTCTTCCGCAAGGTCGTCCCCGGCCGCAACCCCGACGTCGAGATCCACGACGCGCTCGCTGGTCCGGGTGAGGACGCGATCGCCCCCATGTGGGGATGGATCTCGGCGACACCGGCCGAGGGTGAGACCTCGTACGACCTGGCGATGCTGCAGAAGTTCCTCCGTACGGCCACCAACGGGTGGGAGGGCGCCCGAGCCAGCGTGCGCGACCTCCTCGCCGAGCCCGGCCTGGCGCCCGAGGAGGCCGGTGGCGACTTCGCCGCCGAGTCCGCCCGCCTGGGTGCGACCGTCCGGTTCGTGCACGCCCTGATGGCCGACCGCCTGCCGACCACCGAGTGGGCGGCCGCCGACCTGCAGGCGCTGGCCGACCGCCTCGACGCCCGTCTCGACCGGCTCGCCGAGCGCTGCCCCGAGGTGGAGGGCTACACCGAGGGCGCGAGGCAGCGCTACGGCGTCCTGCGCTCGCTCGACGGACCGGTCGTCGCCCAGCGGGTCCACGGCGACCTCCACCTCGGCCAGACGCTGCGCACGACGGCGGGGTGGAAGCTGATCGACTTCGAGGGCGAGCCGGTCGCGCCGCTCGAGGAGCGGGTGACCCTCGACTCCCGGCTGCGTGACGTCGCCGGGATGGTCCGGTCGTTCGACTACGCGGCCTTCTCCTACCTCCTCCAGACCGGCACGCGCGGCGAGGACGAGGTGGACCAGGCCCGCGCGTGGGTACGACGCAACCGGCAGGCGTTCCTCGACGGCTACCACGGGCAGCCGGACGAGAGTGCCGACCGCACGGGGCCGACGCGAGTCGAGGCGGCGCTGCTGCGGGCGTACGAGATCGACAAAGCCGTCTACGAGCTCGTCTACGAGCTCGACCACCGACCTGACTGGCGCGCGGTTCCCGAGCAGGCGCTGGACCAGCTGCTCGCCGACGACCGGACGTGAGGGGCCTCCGACCATGACTCGAGACCTGTGGCACGACCTCGGCTCACACCTGCGCCGCGGCGGCGTCGACTTCGCCGTCTGGGCACCGAACGCCCGTGACGTCCAGGTCCTGGGCGACTTCAACGGATGGGACGGCGGCGGCCACCCGCTGGTCCGCGGCGACGACGGCGTGTGGCGGGGTCGCGTCGAAGGGCTCGGTGCCGGCGCGCTCTACAAGTACGCCGTGCACGGCGCCGACGACGTCTGGCGTCAGAAGGCTGATCCTCTCGCCCTCTGGACGGAGGTCCCGCCGGCCAACGCCTCACGCGTGTTCGCGTCGGGCTACACCTGGGCCGACGACGACTGGATGGAGCAGCGGCGCGATCGGCGACCGTGGGCGGAGCCGATGAGCGTCTACGAGGTGCACCTCGGCTCGTGGCGCACCGGTCTCGGCTATCGCGAGCTGGCCGAGACCCTCGTCCCCTACGTCGCAGAACGCGGTTTCTCCCACGTCGAGCTGATGCCGGTGATGGAGCACCCGTACGGCGGTTCGTGGGGCTACCAGGTGACCGGCTACTACGCGCCGACCTCGCGATGGGGCGACCCCGACGACTTCCGGGCGCTCGTCGACGCCTTCCACGCCGCGGGCATCGGCGTGATCCTCGACTGGGTCCCGGCCCACTTCCCGCGCGACGAGTGGGCGCTCGCGCGCTTCGACGGCACCCCCCTCTACGAGCACGCGGACCCGCTCCGCGGCGAGCACCCCGACTGGGGGACGTACGTCTTCGACCTGGGCAAGGAGGAGGTGCGGGAGTTCCTTCTCGCCAACGCCTTCTGGTGGTTCGAGGAGTTCCACGTCGACGGCCTGCGGGTCGACGCCGTCGCGTCGATGCTCTATCTCGACTACTCGCGCGGACCGGGCGGCTGGGTGCCGAACGCGCACGGCGGCAACATCGACCTCGACGCGGTGACGTTCTTCCAGGAGCTCAACGCGTCGTGCTATGACCGCTTCGGCGCGATCGCGATGATCGCGGAGGAGTCGACGGCCTACGACGGCGTGACCCGCGACGTGACCCACGGCGGTCTCGGCTTCGGGTTCAAGTGGAATCTCGGGTGGATGCACGACACACTCGACTACTTCGCCGTCGATCCCGTGCACCGCAGCGGGGAGCACAACCGGCTGACGTTCGCGATGATGTACCACGACGCCGAGAACTTCGTGCTTCCCTTCTCGCACGACGAGGTCGTGCACGGCAAGGGCTCGCTGCTGGGCAAGATGGCGGGCGACCGGGAGCAGCAGCTCGCCAACCTGCGCTCGTTGCTGGCCTACCAGTGGTCCCACCCGGGCAAGCAGCTGCTCTTCATGGGCGGGGAGATCGCCCAGCTCTCCGAGTGGTCCGACGAACGCTCGCTCGACTGGTCGCTGCTCGACGATCCCGGGCACGCCGGCGTGCAGCGGCTCGTCACCGATCTGAACGCGGTCTACGGCGCGAACCCGGCGCTGTGGGCCAAGGACCACGACCCGGACGGGTTCCGGTGGCTGGAGGCCGACGACGCCGCCGGCAACGTCTACGCCTTCGTGCGGCGCGGCGGCGGTCGTACGCTCGTGTGCGTGGCGAACCTGTCCGGCCGCACCTGGCCGACCTACCGCGTCGGGCTGCCCCTGGCGGGCGCATGGCGGGTCGCGCTCTGCACCGACGACGCGGCGTACGGCGGCACGGGCGACACCCCCGGTCCCGAGATCGTGGCCGACGAGGTCGCGTGGCACGACCAGCCGCACTCGGTCGAGCTCCGTCTGCCTGCCCTCTCGGTGACCTGGCTGGAGCCCGCCGATGGCTGACCTCACGCTGCGGCCGGTCGACGGCGAGACGTTCGAGGTCCTGGAGGACGGCCGTGCCCTCGGCACCATCTCGCTGCGTCTGGACGACGCGCGTACGGCGTCCCTGCGGTGGGACCTCGGGCCCACGGAGGAACCCCTGCGCTCCCAGGCGGTCAACCTCGCGATCACCCATGCGTTCGACGAGCTGGGCGTCACCCGGGTCCAGACACTGACCGACGAGGACGCCGTGCCCGACCGCCGGGCCGCGGCGCGTGCGGGCATGCGACGCGACGGACTGATCCGCCACGTCGACGGTCCCGACCAGGAGCTGTTGTCGCGGCTCGCCGACGACCCCCAGCCGCAGAGCCGCGAGGGCTTCGTCGCGATGCTCAACGCGGCGCTGCCCAAGAAGCGCGCGATCGCGCAGGCGCTCGTGTGCGACCCCGACGGCCGGGTGCTGCTGTGCGAGCTGACCTACAAGCGCGAGTGGGACCTGCCCGGCGGGGTCGTCGACCCCGGTGAGTCACCCGCCGACGCGGTCGTGCGGGAGCTCCGCGAGGAGCTCGGTGTCGAGGCACGGATCCGCGGGCTGCGCACCGTCAACTGGCTGCCGCCGTGGAGCGCCTGGGACGACGCGGTGCTGTTCGTGTTCGACGTCGAGGCGTGGGACCCCGACGCCCCGCTCACGCTTCAGCCGACCGAGATCGCCGCGGTCCACTGGTGCGACCGCGACCTCCTGCGAGAGCGCGCCGCGGCAGCGACGATCGACCTGCTCGACAGCCTCGACGCCGACCCGGACGGCACCTACCGCGAGGCGGGCCACGTCTTCCGGCCCTCGCCCGAGCGCTGACCTGGACGTCAGGGGCTCGCCTCCACCGGGCCGGTCTCCTCGACGTCGACCACTCCCCCGTACTGCCCGAGGACGCGGGGCAGACCGACCCCGCCCTGCGGCGGGACGTACATCAGCACCTGGTGGTAGTAGCGCAGCACGCCGGATCCCGTCATCGGGCTCCCGAGGTAGGCCTTGTGCTCCGACGCCTCCGGCCAGGTGACCGTCGCGCCGGGTGCCAGGACCCAGCCGTCCTGGCGCATCAGCGTCCCGAAGACCAGCGCACCGCCGTCCTGCGTCCGCATGGTGTGCGTGACCGGCTGCGACGACCAGGTCCGGCGGAAGGTCGTGCCGGGCTTGGCGAGCCCGGCAGCCTGGGCGCGCATCTGGGTGACGAACGAGTCCGCGGTGACCTGGTCGGCGCGCGGCGAGCTCGGGTCGCCCAGGACCGCCGCGTACGCCTGCATCGCGGCCGCCGGGCTCGAGACCAGACCGTCGCCGTCGTCGGCGGGGACCGTCTCGAGCACCCCGTCGACCGTCCTCGGCACGGGGAGGACCGTGCTGAGGAGCGCCTCGGGGGAGGCGGTGAGCTCCCACTGCTCGGTGGACGACGCGCGTTCGAAGACCTGGACCCTCCGCATGCCGCGTGCCGCGTCGCGCGCGGTCACGACGAACCACAGGGGGTAGGCGTCCAGGCGCGGCGTGTAGACGTCCTCGATCTCCGCCGGCGCCACCGCTGCCCCGGTCGACGCGCTGCCGTGCACGCGCTTCGCCACGTCGATCGCACGTCCGTCGACCGCGAGCACCGGCCCGGTCTCGACGAGCGCCAGGATGTCGGGATCCAGCGCGCCGAAGGCGGCGGCTCGGGCCTTCTCGTAGTTGCGGTAGGTACGGTCGACCTCGTCGTGGTCGGCCGCGATCTTCGAGACCTCGGTGCTGGTCTTCTCGAGTGGCACGATGCCGCACCCGCTGACCAGCGCCCCGACGAGGAGTCCTGCAGCGAGCACCGCGCCCGGACGGCGGCCGCTGATCATGCGGTTGCCTTCTCGGTGAGGAAGTCGTCCCACGTGTCGGCGTCGGCGGGATCGGTCTCCAGCCAGGGAGCGTCCCACTCGTCGTCGGCGAACCCGGGTGCATCGGCAGGCGGCGGCGGACGGCGTACGCCCGCGACGGCGCCGAGGGCGACGAGACCCAGGACCACGGCGCCGAGACCGGCGAGCGTCGTCCCCACCGCCACCCCGAAGGCACCCGGCACCTCGTACGCACCGGTCAGGCGCAGGCCCGCGAGGTCGGAGTCGCCGACGGCCAGCACAGCCAGCGAGACGGTCTCGTCGGGCAGCCGGAAGCGGAGCTCGGCACCGCCGACGCCGGAGGCCTGCTCGAGCCACCAGTCGAGCGCGGTCGGTGCCGCGGGAAGCTGCGGCTCACCCTCGACGGCCCGGGTGCGCACCGACCACGGGACGCGGTAGCGCGTCAGCTCCAGGTGCGAGGTCGACGAGAGGTAGTCGGCGACGTCGAGGGAGTGTGCCAGTCCGACGAACACCGGCTTATCGTCCGGAACCTCGACGAGAACGCTGACCTGAGGGCCGTGGCGGGCGAGCACCGACGGGCTGGTCGCGACCGCACGCGAGTCGGTGTCGAGCGTGCGCGTCCCGGTCGTCATGCGGTCGTCCGGGCCGACAGCGAACGCGACCACAGCGCCCAGGATCGCCAGCAGGATCCCGAGCGTCAGCAGCCCGGCCCCCGCCACCCGTCGCATGGAGCCAGTATGCAGGGGCCGCCACAGCGGACGCCGGGGCCCGCGCTCAGAAGAGGGCGGAGGCGAGCTTGCGGCGCGCCTGGGCGACCCGGGGGTCGTCCGAGCCGACGATCGTGAACATCTCGACGAGCCGCCCGCGGACCCGCTCGCGCTCGTCACCGGCCGTGCGTCGCACGAGGTCGATCAGGCGACCGAACGCGTCGTCGACGTGGCCGCCCGAGAGGTCGAGGTCGGCGACGAGCATCTGCGCGTCCAGGTCGTCGGGGTTCTGGGCGGCCGCCTCGCGCGCCGCCGTCAGGTCGGCGTCGGCGGTGCGGTCGAGAAGTCGCGCACCGGCGAGCCGCTCGGCTGCCTCGGTGTCGGCAGGGTTGGCGGCGAGCAGCTTCTCGTACTCGCTGATCGCGGTGGCGTAGTCGCCCTCCGCGAAGGCGTCGTCGGCCGCGGCGAAACGCGGGTCGTCTGCGGGCTCCTCCTCGGCAACCTCGGCCACGCCGCCGACCGGCGGGGCGGACCCGGTGACGCCGTTGGCCTGGGCGACGCGGAGCAGCTCGTCGAGGTACTGACGGACCTGCGCCTCGTCAGCCGTCCCCTGGAACAGCGGGACCGGCTGACCCTTGACGACACCGACGACGAACGGAACGCCCTGTGCACCGAGCATCTGCGCGATCTGCGGGCTGGTGTCGACGTCCACCCGCGCCAGAAGGAGCCGACCGCCGTAGGAGTTGGCGACGGTGGCGAGCACCCGGTTGAAGTCGTCACCCTGCGGGGCACGGGACGACCAGAGCGCCAGCACGACCACATGGTCGAGGGAGCTCTGGAGAACGTCCTGGAAGTTCTGCTCGGTGACGTCGAGCACCCACGAGGCACCCGCGGGTGCGGGGCCGCGTGGAGCGCCGGCCGGAGCACCGGGAGCAGCGTTCTTGAGGGCGGACAGATCGATCGCACCAGGACGGGAGAAGCTCACGGGCGGGTCTCCTCGAAGGCTCGGGTAGGACGGACGGTCAGCGGTGGGACTCGAGCGTCTTGCGCTCGGACGACGAGGTGACCGCCTTGCCCGGCGCCACGACGTACGGGAGGTAGCTCGGTGTCGTCCGGCGTGCCAGGAGGTAGCCGAAGACGGTCAGGACCAGCGCGATCCCCAGCGGGATCCCGGCGAAGATGAGGATCAGCTGGAGGGTCGTCAGCGACTGGGGGTCCTCCCAGCCGACCGGGACGTCGGCGGCGGCGGGTGCGGCAGCAGCGACCGCAAGCAGCGGCGACGCGACCAGCGCACCGGCGACGGCAGAACGGACAGCGGTACGGCTCCGGCTCAGCATGGCGACATTCTAGCCGAGGGGGGACCGCGTCTAGGCTCGGCGGTATGCCCGCTCAGCTCGGCACACCTCCCGCCTCCGCCCTCGCGCTGGCCGCCGCCTACCGCAGCGACCAGACCGATCCCGTCGCAGTGGTCGACAGGCTGCTGGAGCGGATCGGCGCTCTGGACGCGGAGGTCGGTGCCTTCGTGACCGTCACCGCCGACGAGGCACGCGCCGCCGCGCTGTCGGCCCGCGACGCGCTGCGCGGGTCCGGAGCCGACGCCCTCCCGCCGATGTTCGGGGTGCCGACGGCGCTGAAGGACCTCACGCCGACCGCGGGTGTCCGTACGACGTACGGCTCTGCCGCCTTCGCCGACCTGGTGCCGGAGACCGACGGCTCCATCGCCGTACGGGTCGCGTCGGCCGGGATGATCAGCCTCGGCAAGACGAGCACGCCCGAGCTCGGGCTCCCCTGCTACACCGAGCCGGACGTGGCACCGCCGTCCCGCACCCCGTACGACCTGAGCCGTGGCGCCGGTGGTTCGTCGGGCGGAGCCGCTGCAGCGGTGGCGGCAGGCCTCGTCCCGGTGGCCGTCGGCTCCGACGGAGGCGGTTCGGTCCGCATCCCCGCATCCTCGTGCGGACTGGTCGGCATCAAGGTGAGCCGGGGGTTGGTCGCCGGGACCCCCGAGGAGATCGACGTCTCCGGCCTCTCCGTGCCCGGCACCCTCGCTCTCACCGTCGGTGACGCCGCGGCGATGCTCGACGTCGTCGCGCTCACCGGGAGCCGCATGCTCGACGCCTGCGGCCGGGCACCCGGTCGGCTGCGGGTGGCACGCTTCTGCGACCCGGTGATCAGCGAGCTGCCCCCCGACCCCGAGGTGGTCGCCGCGTACGAGGAGACCAGCCGCCTCCTCGAGCGCCTCGGGCACGACGTGGTCGACGTCGACCCTCCGTTCGGGCCGGACACGGTCGCCGCGTTCGAGACCGCCTGGTTCGTCGGCGCGGCCTCGGTCGACGTGCCCCCCGAGCGCGAGGAGCTGCTGCGACCCCTCACCCGCTGGGAGCGGGACCGTGGCCGCGCCGCCACCGGCGTCGAGTACGCCGCCGCGCTGCTCGCGATGCGCCAGGCCGAGCAGCGCACCCTCGAGGCCTACGCCGGCTATGACGTCGTCCTCACCCCCACGCTCGGCCAGCTGCCTGCCCTCGTCGGCTCGTTGCGCGACGATGCCGATCCCGTTGCCGACTTCGAGGCGCAGAAGGGCTTCACTCCCTACACGTCGGTCTGGAACATCGCCGGTGCCCCGGCCCTCTCGCTGCCCACCGGGTGGAGTCGGGCGGGCCTCCCGATCGGCACGATGATCGCCGGGAAGCCGGGCGCCGAGCCGCTCCTGCTGAGCCTCGCGGCCCAGGTCGAGCACGAGTGCTCGAGCCGGGGCAACCCCTGGAGGCGTCCGCGCACGGTGATGACCGACCGCTAACGTCGAGGGCATGCTCGTGACCGCCGACGCCACCGAGAACCCGTGCTGGGCGGACTCGGACAACACCATCTGCCGGCTCGTCCACCGGTGGACCGACAACGACACCCTTGCCGAGCTCTCCGACCTGCTGCTGGCCAAGCCGCTGGCGATCCTCGTCCTCGTGCTCGCGGGGGTCGCGGCCCGGTGGCTCGTGAACCGCCTGATCGACCGCATCACCCGGACCGCCGCGGCCGGCACCGTCCCGGGTGCGCGGGCCGCCGAGGCGATCACCCCCATCCTGCACGAGCGGCGCGAGCAGCGCGCCCGGAGCATGGGCTCGCTGCTCAAGAACATCTCGACCATCGTGATCTTCACCGTCGTCGCCTTCATGGTGAT
>NZ_JARBCJ010000109.1:0-11234 GCF_028803055.1 Mumia sp. | reverse complement strand
GCAGGTCACGCAGCGCGCGAGGACGCCAGGTGCGACGGGTGTCGAGGTGTGCGGGGTCGCGGACGCCCAGGATCTCGGCCAGGCCGACCGAGCCCTCGAGCCCGTTCTCCCCGGCCTCGTCGGCGCTGAGCCGCAGGCCGGAGAGCGTGCGAGCGACGGTGCTCTCGGTGCCCTCGTCGAGAAGGTCGGCGCGGAACGGTGACGGGTGGACCGCGGTGACCAGCGAGCCGTCAGGCCCGATCTCGACACGGACGTCGAGCGGTCGCGGCTCGTGGCGAGGCGACGGCAGAAGCGAGACGACGTGGATGCCGAGGGCCTGGAGCGGGATCGCCGGGTCGGGAGACTCCAGGTGACCTCCGCTGCCACCGTCGTGGTCGACGATCACGACGAGGTGCGACCCGACGACACCGGCGCCCCGGCTGCGCTGGTAGCGGTCGAGCCGCTCCTCGAGCTCCGCGCCGAGCAGCTCGGTGAGGGCCGCGACCGACGTCGCCACGCGGCGCGCCGGCACCTCTCCGTCGAACGTCCGGCTGCTCTGCGCGTGCGGGAGCCACTTCACCCAGTCCCACGCGGCAGCGGCGTCCTCGGGACGGACCACCGCCACGTCGAGGTCACCGGGGGCGTGCAGCGTGACCAGCTGGGCGAGCATCGTCCGTGCGACCGCCCGGGCGGCCGCCGGGTGACCGATCATCGCGATCTGACCGTACTGGCGCAGCGGGAGGGTGATCGGCTGCTCCGACAAGGTGGCGTAGCGCTTCTGGAGCTCTTCGGCGGCGTTCAGGCACAGCGGGTCGAACTCGTTCAGCGGGCCGGTGTCGACATCGAGAGCGAGCCCGCTCGACAGGGGGACCTCGCCCGTCCCCAGGCGGACCGAGAGGAAGTCACCGTGCGACGGGCGTCGCTCCCACCGGCGTGCACCGTCACCCGCGAGGCCGATCAGCTCGTCGGGTCGCGGGAACCGCCAGGCCTGCTCCGTGCGCTGGGTCGCGACCCGCTCGCGGACGGCCAGCCGCATCTCCTCGAGATAGTCGAGGTAGCGCTCCCGGGACTCCCGCATCTGCCGCCGTGCGCCGCCGCGCTGACTGACGATCATCACGACGCCGATGGCGATCGAGCCGATGAGGACGAGGAAGCCAGCCACGACCAGGATCGGCCGGTCCTTCTGGGTGAGCGCCATCGTCAACGACCCGGTGCCGCTCATGATCGGCATCATGAGCATCGTCATCCCGGCGGCCGGTGTCGGCGCCTGGGTGCGGTGCGGCGGCTCGTGGATGCTGAGGGGGGCGTCGTCGACGCGCGGAGGCGCGGTGCGTGGGGGCCGTCTGACCAGCGTCGTACTCATCGCCGTCCTCGTGGTCGGAGCAGAGGCGTTGTCCTCGCAAACGATATGCTCCACGGCGTCCACGCCAAGCGGTGGCCGCGCACGCCGCGACCGCCGCGGACCGAGCCACTCGCACAGGGGAGAGGAGTGCGCCGGTGCTCACCGCTTACAGCAGGGTCACGGTCGTCACCGAGGAGAGACGGGTCGACCTCGCGCTGCCGAGCGCCCTGCCGCTCGCCGACGTCGTCGCGCAGGTGATCCGCTACTGCGGCGGCGGTGAGGCGCCGCAGGCCGGCCTCGCACTCGCGCGCGTCGGAGGCTCTCCGCTCGGGCTGGGCCAGACCCTCGAGGAGGCCGGGGTCCTCGACGGGGACGTGCTCGAGCTGCGTCCCCGTTCGAGCGGCGTCGAGCCCGCGTCGGTCGAAGATGTCCGCGATGCCGTGGAGGACGCCACCGAGTCGGCGGGCGGCGCCTGGACGCCGACGACGACGCTGACCTTCTCCGTCGTCACCACCGCCGTCGCTCTCGGCGTCCTCGCCCTGTGGTGCCTCGGCCTGCTGGAGCGGCTGGTGCCCGGCTGGCAGGTGCCCCCCGCCGGTGCGGTCGCCGCGGGAGGCATCGCCAGCGCGGTCGCCCTGGCCGCTCTCTCCGGGTGGGCCGCACGGGCGGCCGCACCGTGGTCGGTACGGCCCGTCCTGGTCGCCGCGCTCGTGTGGGCGTACGTCGGGAGCACCGCCCTCGGCTCGTGGGCGGACTGGAGCGGGTCGCTGACGGTGGTCGTGGCCTTCGCGATGGCCGCCGCGGTCGCGGGTCTCGGGCGCGCGATGACCCCGCTCGCGACGCCGTACCTCGCCTTCGCCGGAGTCCTCCTCGTCGTCGCCGGTGCGTTCGCGCTGACAGACGCCTTCGCGGTGGAGCCGCTCCAGACGCTCCGCGTGGTGGTCGTCGTGGTGCTCCTGGCCGTCGGTGTCGCGCCGAGGGTCTCGCTGTCGGTCGGTGGCCTGGCCAGCGCCGACTACCGGGTTCGGAACGTCGGCACGATGTCGCGGGAGGCCATCCAGGCGCGATACCGAGAGAGCAACGGGCTGCTCGTCGGGTCGCTCGCGGCGATCGCGCTGGTGGCCGGTGTCGGTGGTGCGGTCCTCACCTTCTCTGACGGACGGTGGGACCGCTGGCTCGCCCTCGCCGTCGGGCTGCTCGCCCTGTCGCGCTCGCGGATCTTCTCGCGCGTCGCTCACATGCTGCCCCTGCGGATCGCCGGTCTCGTCGTGCTCGGAGCCCAGCTGGTCCGCGAGGTCGCCGAGGTCGACGCGACCCGCTGGCTCGTCGTCATCGTGCTCGCCCTGGGAGTGGTGGCGGTGGCGGTGGCGTCCGTGCAGATCTCGGGCATCAGCCGCGCCCGTGTCAAGCGGCTGCTCAACCTGGTCGAGCTGCTCCTGGTGATCCAGGCGATCGTGCTGGCCTGCGGGGCGACCGGGCTGTTCGACCGTCTCTCGAGCATGGTCTGAGGAAGGACGAGCGATGACCGACGACCGTCAGCCGCCCGAGGGCGCCGAGCCACGTACCGATCGCGGGCGTCGTTCGGAGGCGCAGGGTGCTGCCGCCGACCTGGCTCGCATGGGCATCGACCCGCGAAGCCTCGGGCTCGACACACCGCAGTCGCAGACGCCCGAGCGTCGCTGGACCCAGGAGTCGGACCATGCCGTGCCCCCGCGTCCGGTGGACGACGCCAACGTGGTGGCACTGCGCCCCGAGTGGGCGACGCAGGCGCGCGGGCACGCCCAGCCCGCACCGCCTGCCGTGCCCCCTTCGGCGACCGTGCCTGGCTCGGTCGAGCACCCCCCGACCGTGGCCCACGAGGTCGTCTCGCGCACCGTCTCACCGGCCCCGGAGCGGGTCGGAGGCCCGTCGTGGGTGCGCGCCGCCGCACGCGGCATCGTCACGTTGGACGGAGCCGCGGCCGCCGATGCCGAGCGCGCCTTGGTCGCGGGGGTCCGGCGCCGGCAGTCGGGCCGACGTCTGGTGGCGTTCCTGTCCGCGCAGGGCGGCGTGGGTACGACGACGGTCGCGAGCGGTGTCGGCGCCGTGCTCGCCGCGCTCCGGGACGACCGTACGGTGCTCGTCGACGTCCAGGCGGGCACTCCGCCGCTGAGCACCCTCCAGGGCGTTCACGACCCGCACACCGTCCGGCGCATCCTTGCTGCCTCCGACGCCGCCACACCGCCGACCGCCCCCGGCGGCCTCGCCGTCGTCGACGGCCCCTCGTGGGACCAGCCGCTCGAACGCGGCGAGCTCGGCGGCCTCGTCGACCGCCTCGTCGCGCAGCACACCTTCCTGCTCGTCGACGCCGGGGACGACCCCACCGACGGGGCGTACGCCGCGGTCGCCCGCTGCGACCGTGCCGTCGTCGTCACCGGGCCGGGGGAGATCGGGCTGCAGGCCCTCGAGGTCGCACTCTCCCGCCTCGACCGGGTCAACCCGGCGGCGGCGCGGTCGGCGGTCGTGGTCGTCGTCTGCCGCGAGGACGGAGACCCCGTCGACGAGGCTCGGCGTGCGGCCGCGGCCGTCGGTGCCGTCGACGGACAGGTGGTCGTCGTCGGGCGCGACGACGCGCTCCGTCACGGCCGCCCCTTCCGAGCCGACCAGGTCACCTCCCAGACCCGGTTCGCCTTGCTGCAGGTGGCCGCGCGGCTCGCAGAGGGACGATGAGCGGCGCCGACCAGGGCGGTACGCCGCCGACGCGCCCGGTCCCGCCGACACCGGGAGCGACGCTCGCCCGGACGCCGAACGCAGAGAAGTACGTCCTCGAGGCCGACGCGCTGCGCCGCAGGCAGCTCCGGTCCGCGCTCCTGCACGGCACACGGCGGACGTGGCGCGAGCACCGCTCCACGTGGCCGGCCGTGCTCGCCGGGGTGATCGTGGTCGCGGTCATCGTCGCCGGGATGGCGGTCACCAGCGCCTACCAGCGCCAGCAGGACATCCAGGAACGTCAGGAGCGCCAGCGCAGCAGTGCTGAGACGCCGTCCGCGTCGGTGCCGACGCCGTCACCGACCGGCAGAGAGCGACCCAGACGGTCGTTAGCGACCCCGAAGACTCCCGAGACCCCCGCCACTGTGGACGGCGAGGGATGACGAACCTCACCGCGTGTAGGTTCATGCCTTGACGTTGACGCTCGGACATCCAGCTGGAGGCCCTCCATGTCCAAGTTGCCGACCGCGGGTGAGACGCGCACCGCTGCGCGCCTCCCTTCCACGCGGGAGCGCCGTCCGGCGCTCGCTGCGCTTGCGGTCATCCTGATCGTCGGCGGAGCCCTCCTCTCGGGCTGGATCGCCATGAGCTCCGGTGACCGTGCCGACTTCCTCAAGGTCCAGGGCGAGGTGGCCCAGGGCCAGCGGCTGACCCTCGACGACCTCGGCACCGTCTCGCTGCCCGAGGGTTTCGACGGCGGCGTGCGTGCCGGAGAACGCGACTCGGTCGTCGGACAGTACGCGACCGCCCGGCTCCTCGACGGCACGGTGCTGTCGCCGGCGATGGTCGCGGAGTCGACCGGCGTCGGCAAGGGCAAGGCACAGTTCCCCATCCAGACGCCGGCCACCCGCTCGCTCACCGAGCTCCGCGGAGGCGCACCGATCGGCCTGTACCTCTCCGGTGCCGACGGAGACCCGCGCGGGATCGCCGCCGAGGTCGTCCAGGTCGGTGAGGTCGACGACGGTGCCCTGTCGTCGAGCCAGGACATCACCGTGCTGGTCAGCGTGGACGCGAGCTGTGGCCCGCGCCTGGCCGGCGCACTGGCCGACGACTCCGTCTATCTCGCGACGGTCGGCGAGGGCGCCGACCTCGACGACACGTGCGGAGGCTGACGTGGCGCTGATCGCCCTCGCCTCCGCCAAGGGTGCGCCCGGTGTGACCACGACGTCGTTGCTGCTGGGAGCGCTGTGGCCACGGCCCGTGGTCGTGGCTGAGTGCGACCCGGCGGGTGGCGACGTCGCCACCCGGATGCCCGCCGCCGACGGCAGCGCACTGGACCCGCAGACCGGGCTGACCAGCCTCGCCGCCGCGGGTCGCCGCTCGCTCTACCCCGAGCTCGTCGACGAGCACACCCAGCAGCTGATCGGCGGGCTCGAGGTGCTGCTCGGCCCACCGTTCCCCGAGCAGGCTGGCGGCCTCCAGGCGACCTGGCCTCAGCTCGGCCCCCTCCTGGCGCGCCGTCCGCGCCACGACGTCGTGGCCGACCTCGGCCGCATCGGGGTGCTGACCCCTCAGAACGCTCTCCTGGCCAGTGCCGATGCCGCGGTCCTCGTCGTCGACACGTCGCCGAGCAGCGTCGTGCACCTGCGCCACCGGCTGCGTCCGGTCTCCGACACGGTTGGCGGCGCGTACGGTGTCCCGGTCCACGTCGCCGTCGTCGCACCGCCGAAGCGGACGCAGACCGTCCGCGAGATCCGTGACGCGCTGGCCGCGACCGGCGTGGAGCTCGCCGGCGTGCACCACCTCGCGTACGACGAGCGGGGCGCCCACCTCTTCCAGGGGCAGACGACCTCCCGGCCCGACAAGCTCGCGCTCGTCCGGTCGGCCGGACCGCTCGTCGCCGAGCTGGCCGCGGCCGTGGCTCACGGCTCACCGGTGGCGGCCGGACCCGTCGACGACCAGGAGCCCGCGTCCCCGGACTCGCACGAGCACGAGCACGGACAGCGGACGGGAGCACACCGGTGATCGACCACACACTCGTCCGCACGTTGCGAGGACAGGTCGCCGACCGCCTCAACGAGCAACGCCGACGCGACCAGGCCGCCGGGCTCGCCACGATGTCGCCCGACGACGAGCGCGAGTACGCACGCTCCCTGATCGTCCAGGTGCTGGAGGACCACGCCCGGTACGAGATCGCCGAGGGGCGCACGCCGATCCCGCCCGACGTCGAGGCCGAGGTCGCGGGAGCCATCCACTCGGCGCTGTTCGGCGTGGGCCGCCTGCAGCCGCTCCTCGACGACCCCCAGGTCGAGAACATCGACATCAACGGGTGCGACACCGTCTTCGTCCAGTACGGCGACGGGCGCGAGGAGCGTTATCCGTCGGTGGCCGAGACCGACGAGGAGCTCGTCGAGCTCGTCCAGGTGCTCGGCGCCCACTCCGGCCTGTCCAGCCGGCCGTTCGACTCCGCGAACCCGCAGCTGGACCTCCGGCTGCCCGACGGTTCCCGACTGTCGGCTGTGATGAACGTCTGCTCGCGGCCGGCGGTGTCGATCCGCAAGGCCCGCATGTCGAAGGTCTTCCTCGACGACCTCGTCGCCAACGGGACGATGTCCGCCGACATCGCCGACTTCCTCAAGGCGGCGGTCGCCGCCCGCAAGAACATCATGATCGCCGGCGCTACGAACGCCGGGAAGACGACCATGCTGCGGGCGCTGGCCAACGAGATCCCGCCGCACGAGCGCATCATCACGGTCGAGAGGGCGCTGGAGGTGGGACTGGGTGAGACGCCCGACCTGCATCCCAACGTGGTCGCGTTCGAGGAGCGTCTGCCCAACTCCGAAGGCCTCGGCAGCGTCTCGATGGCGGAGCTCGTCCGACGCTCGCTGCGCATGAACCCCTCACGCGTCATCGTCGGAGAGGTGCTCGGCGACGAGATCGTCACGATGCTCAACGCCATGAGCCAGGGCAACGACGGCTCCCTCTCGACGATCCACGCCAACTCGTCGGTCGAGGTGTTCAACCGCATCGCCACCTACGCGCTCCAGGCCCGTGAACGTCTCCCGATCGAGGCGACCCACCTGCTGGTCGCGGGTGCGCTCGACTTCGTCGTCTTCATGCGCAAGCACAACGACGCCCACCTCGGCGGGGGACAGGCGCGCGTGGTCGAGAGCATCCGCGAGGTCGTGGGCTTCGACAACCAGGTGCTGTCCTCGGAGGTCTTCGCTCCCGACACCGACGGACGTGGTGTCCCGCACGCGCCGATCTCGTGCGCCGAGGAGCTCGCCTCGTACGGATACCAGCCGTTGGTGCACGGGAGCTGGTGATGGAGGAGCTGCGCGTCCCTCTGGCATTGACGGCCGGTGCTCTGGTGGGCGTCGGCGGGTTGATGCTGGCGTACGCGCTGCGCCGTCGTGCCCCGCGCCCCGCGATGATCCGGCGCAAGTCCTCCGCGCACCGTTCCGAGCGCCAGGTGCGCCTCGCCGTGGGCGGGATCATCGCGTTCGCCCTCACCCTGCTCGTGACCCGCTGGGTGGTGCTGGCGGTCGTGATCGGCGGCGTGGTCGCGCTGTGGGACAGGCTGCTGGGTGGCGGGCGCGCCGAGCGTCAGGCGATCGTGCGAGCCGAGGGGCTCGCCGCGTGGATCGAGGCACTGCGCGACACGATCGCGGGCGCCATCGGTCTCGAGCAGGCGATCCCCGCGACCGCCAAGAACGCCGCGCCCTCCGTCCGTCCCGCACTGAACCTCCTGGTCGACCGGCTGCGCGTCCGCGAGCCGCTCCCGGACGCGTTGATGCGCTTCGCCGATGACCTCGACGACCCCTCGGCCGACGTCGCCGTGGCGGCGCTCGTCCTCAACGCACGGCTGCGCGGGCCGGGTCTGCGCGAGGTCCTGTCGGCGCTCGCCGAGTCGGCCCGCGCCGAGCTCGACGTACGCCGCAGAGTCGAGTCCAGCCGTCGCAGCACGCGCCGGAGCGTCCAGATCGTCGTCGGCGTGATCGTGGTCGTCGCCGGAGCGCTGGTGATCTTCAACGGTGCCTACGTCGAGCCGTACGGCACCTTCGTGGGCCAGATCGTCCTCGCCGTCGTGCTGGCGATGTTCGGTGCGGCCGTGCTCTGGATGCGGCGCTTGTCCGGGGTCGATCAGCCCGAGCGCTTCCTCATCGCGGCCGAGCCGGCCCGCAGACGCGACGGGCAGGTGGTCGCACGATGATGCTCGCGATGCTCGCCGGGGCCGCGGTCGGCGCCGGCATCCTGATCTTCGTCCGCATGGCCGTACGCCCGGTGCCGGGTGTGGCGGCGACGCTGGCGCGGGTCGACGGCGCCAGACGCCGGAGTCGTCCGCGCCGCACGGTCGAGGACGGCAAGAAGCCCGACCTGATCGACCGCTGGCGCGTATCGGTGGGGGAGAGGTTCGAGGACGAGGCCTCGGCCCGCGGCTGGTCGTTCACGCGGACGCGAGCCGATCTCGCCGTCGTCGACCGGCCGTTCGCGCAGCACCTCGGCACCAAGGTCCTGCTCGCGCTGGCGGCGCTGGTGTGGTTCCCGATGATCTTCACGCTGCTGGGCTACGACCCGCTCGGGGTTCCCGCCGTCGTGTCGCTCGCCCTGGCGGCGGGAGCGTTCTTCCTGCCCGACCTGGAGCTGCGGAGGGACGCCGAGAAGCGACGCCGCGACTTCCGTCACGTCACCGGCTCGTTCCTCGACCTCGTCGCCATGAACCTGGCCGGCGGCCGCGGTCTCCCCGAGGCGCTCCTGGCGGCCTCGACGGTCGGTGACCACTGGGCGATGGTCAGGATCCGCGAGGCGATCACCACCGCACGCCTGTCCGGGCGCACCCCCTGGGAGGGCATCGCCCACCTCGGTCAGGAGCTCGGCGTCGAGGAGCTCCGCGACCTCGCGTCCACGTTGGGGTTGGCCGGTGACGAGGGTGCCAGGATCCGTGAGAGTCTTCTCGCGCGGGCGAACAGCATGCGGCGCCGCGAGCTGGCCGACATCGAAGGCGCTGCCGGCGAGAGCTCGCAGTCCATGCTGGTGGCGCAGCTCCTGATGTGCGTCGCCTTCTTGGTCTTCCTGGCTTATCCAGCGGTGTCGAAGCTCGGGTGACGTCGTGCAGCAAGGAAAGGAAACACATGTACTCACAGGTGCTGGCCGCTCAGGTGATGATCTCGCGAGTCCGTGCGCGTGCCGCGCAGATGCGGCGCGAGGGTCGGTCGGAGATCGGAGCCTCCGCGATCGAGTGGGCGATCATCTCGGCGATCGTCGTCGCCGCTGCGCTGCTGATCGGCGTGGCGATCAACAACGTGGTCGACAGCAACATCGACAAGATCAACGAGGGCGGCTGAGCCGTCCCGTCGGGCACGGGCGCCTGAGGCGTGGTGGCCGTGGGGAGCGGGGCGCGAGCGCGGTCGAGTTCGCGATCGTGGCGCCGGTGCTGCTGCTCCTCGTCTTCGCCACCATCCAGATGGGCCTCTACATGTACGCCCGCAACGTCGCCCAGACCGCGGCGCGCGAGGGAGTCTCGTACCTTCGTCTCGCCGGTGACAACCCCAATGCCGCCTCGTACCTCACGGGTGCCGAAGAGCTGAGCGTCGGCTACGCGGGCAAGCTCGGGCGGCTCGACGCGGTGCAGGCCGACGGCTCGATCGACGAGACGACCGGCCGGGTGACGATGGTCGTCCAGGGGGAGGCGGTCCTGCCGCTGGGGGGCCGGGTCACCGTGGTGCAGTCGGCCGACGCCACCCTCGAGCAGTTCCGTGTCGATCCGCGGAGCGTGGCGCCGTGACGATCCGACGGGGGAGCGGTGGTCGTGGCCGCCTGCGTCGCAGTCGTGACGATGGGGGCGCCTCGAGCCTCGAGCTCGTGATCCTCGCGCCGTTCATGATGATGCTGCTGATGCTCATCGTCGCGTTCGCGCGCTATGCGCAGGCCGAGAACCTCGTCGACCAGGCGGCTCGGGACGCGGCCCGCGCGGCCACGGCTCAGAACGATCGCGGGGCGGTCGCGAGCATCGCCGCCACGACGGTCACCTCGACGATGGACGACGCGCCGCAGAGCTGCCGCGACAGCGCGAGTGCGGGCGCGCCGGTGCTCAACGGCAAGGCGTTCACCGTCCCCGACCCCGACGCCGCCGACGAGGTCGCGTCGGTGACCGTGACGGTCACGTGCACGTTGAGCACGGCCGATCTCAGCTTCTTCCCGTTCTGGGAGATCGAGGTTCAGCGCTCGTTCACCAGCCCGCTCGACCGATACCGGGGATACCGATGACGGGCGTCAAGACCTGGGTACGCCGGGTGGCTGCGCGGCGCGACGAGGCGGGGTCGGTGGCCCCGTTCGTCGTCATCGTGAGCGTGGGGCTGCTGCTCCTGGCCGGGATGGTCATCGACGGCGGACGCCAGCTCAACGCCAAGGGCATCGCGATCGCGTACGCCCAGGAGGCCGCCCGCGCCGGTGCCCAGGCCGTCAACGTGGCCGACCCGTCGCTCAACCTGATCAGCTCGGCCGCTCTCTCGGCCGCGCGCAACTACTGCGAGCAGGCGCAGGCAGGAGACCCGACGCTCGTCCGGTGCAGTGCCGCGATCCGCGACGTCACTGTCAACGGCAGCCGGACGAGTGCGGTGGAGGTCGAGACGGAGGTGTCACGCTCGGCGATCATCATCGGGATGATCGGGCGCGAGACGCTCACCGCGAGCGGTGTCGCGCAGGCTCGTCCGGTCTCCGGGATCGACGCACCCGACGATGCGAAGGTCAGCACGCTCGAACCGCCGAGCGTCGCGCCGCCCGGCGGCCCCGGCGATGATGACGAGGACGAGGGCAGGCTGCCGATCTCGTCGTGGTCTCCGCCGTCGCCCTCGCCGATCGAGGAGTGCCGCACCCCGGACCCGGACGAGGACGAGGACGAGAACCCGGAGGCCTCGGAGTCGCCGCCGACCTCGACGCCGGAGGATCCGCCCGACGGCACCGACCCCACGGAGACGCCGACACCGACCCGCACGACGCCGACCTCGACGATCCCCACCTGTCCACCGGCCGAGGGCTGACGCCTGGGGGCGAAGGGTTCACGGGTGAGCCTCCAACCCGATACCGTGCGGTCTTGGTGTCGGATCTCCAGAACAGACGCGGAAGGGTCTCGGGCGTGCATCTGCGATGGATCATGACCGCCGCGGCGGCGGTGCTCCTACTGTCCGCGTGCAGCTCCGAGGACGGCTCGGCCACGGCCGACCCG
>NZ_JARBCJ010000108.1:0-11257 GCF_028803055.1 Mumia sp. | reverse complement strand
GGGCAAGGACGTCGTCATCATCGGTGGCGGCGACACCGGCGCGGACTGCCTCGGGACCGCGATCCGGCAGCAGGCTCGCTCGATCACCCAGCTCGAGATCATGCCCCGTCCGGCCGAGGAGCGACCCGGCCACCAGCCGTGGCCGACGTACCCGATGACCTACCGGGTGGCCTCGGCCCACGAGGAGGGTGGCGAGCGTGTCTACGCCGTCTCCACGCAGGAGTTCCTCGGCGACGACGAGGGCAATGTCCGCGCGCTGAGGATGGTCGAGGTCGAGCTGGTCGACGGCCGGTTCCAGGAGGTCGAGGGGAGCGTCCGTGAGATCCCCGCGCAGCTGGTGCTGCTGGCGATGGGCTTCACCGGCCCGGAGACCGACGGAGTCGTCTCGCAGCTCGGTGTCGGGCTCGACGAGCGTGGCAACGTGTCGCGGGACGCGTCCTACATGACGTCGGTCGACGGGGTCTTCGTCGCCGGCGACGCCGGCCGCGGGCAGTCGCTGATCGTCTGGGCCCTGGCCGAAGGCCGGTCCTGCGCCGCGGGCGTGGATGCCTACCTGAACGGCGCCACCACGCTGCCGTCGCCGATCCGGCCGACCGAGCGGCCCCTCGTCGTCTGAGCGGACCTCTCGTCCCCGATGTGGGCAGTTCATCACGGAATCCCGTACCCGGTTTCGTGTCCAACTGCCCACATCGGGAACGCGGCCCTGCCGTGGGGCCGCCTTTCGACAGAATTCTGATTTTCGAACAACAAATATCGCGGGTCGGGTCGCGTGGTCCTGGGGGTGCGCTCTAGGGTTGAGTGGTGCGTAGAGCAAAGATCGTCTGCACCATCGGTCCCGCCGTCTGGTCGGAGGAGAAGATCCTCGAGCTGGCAGAAGCAGGCATGAACGTCGCCCGCCTCAACCTGAGCCACGCCGACCACGCGACCCACGATCGTTCGTTCGCCTGGATCCGCAACGCCGCAGAGGTACACGGGGAGCCCATCGCGATCCTGGCCGACCTCCAGGGCCCCAAGATCCGCCTCGGTCGGTTTGGCTCCGGGCCGGTGCCGCTCGCGGTCGGTGACTCGTTCACGATCACCGTCGAGGACGTCGTCGGTGACCAGCACCGGTGCTCGACGACGTACGCCGGGCTGACCGGCGACGTCAATCCGGGCGACGCGATCCTCATCGACGACGGCAAGGTGCGTCTGCGCGCGACGGAGGTGACGGACAAGGACGTCGTCACCGAGTGCGAGGTGCCCGGCCTGCTCAGCGACAACAAGGGCATCAACCTGCCTGGCGTGAGCGTGAGCGTGCCCGCTCTCTCCGAGAAGGACCGTGACGACCTCCGGTGGGCGTTGCGCGCCGGCGTCGACTTCATCGCGCTGTCGTTCGTCCGCCACGGCGCGGACGCCGACGACGTCCGCGCGATCATGGACGAGGTGGGCGTCCGCCGACCGGTCATCGCCAAGATCGAGAAGCCCCAGGCCGTCGAGAACCTCGACGAGATCATGAATGCCTTCGACGGCATCATGGTCGCGCGAGGCGACCTCGGTGTCGAGCTGCCGCTGGAGGACGTCCCGATCGTCCAGAAGCTGATCGTCGAGAAGGCTCGGCGCAACGCCAAGCCGGTGATCGTCGCCACGCAGATGCTCGAGTCGATGATCTCGGCTCCGCGGCCGACACGAGCCGAGGCCTCCGACGTCGCCAACGCCGTCCTCGACGGTGCCGACGCCGTGATGCTGTCGGGCGAGACGAGCGTGGGGGAGTTCCCCATGGAGACCGTCCGCACGATGGCGCGGATCGTCGAGAGCACCGAGGAGCACGGGCTCCCGCGGATGGCGGCGTACCACTGGGACCCCCGGACCCGCAGCGGCGTCATCGGCCGTGCGGCGGCGGGCGTGGCACAGAGCATCGGTGCCAGATATCTCTGCGCGTTCACGACGTCGGGTGACAGCGCCCGGCGCATGACACGCTACCGGTCGACGGTGCCGGTCCTCGCCTTCACCCCGGACCCGGTCGTCCGCAACCAGCTCGCGCTGTCGTGGGGAGTCCAGACCTTCCTGGTGCCCGAGGTCGAGCACACCGACATGATGGTGCTCCAGGTCGACCGTGCGCTGCTCGCCATCGGTCAGTGCTCGGAGGGCGAGGAGGTCGTCATCGTGGCCGGCAGCCCGCCGGGGATCGCCGGCTCCACGAACGCCCTGCGGATCCACCGGATGGGCGACGCGATCAAGGGCATCTCCCCGGCGTACACGACACGGCTCGTCCGCGACTAGCGTCGCCGCGCGCGCGGACTCCTGCCACGACGAAGCCGGCCCACCCCGCGCGGGAGTGGGCCGGCGTCGGCGTACGGCGACGGCGCTCAGGCGACGCCGAGGTAGGCCTCCTTGACGGCCGGGTCGGCCAGCAGCTCGGGGCCGGTGCCCGAGCGCGTGATCCGTCCCGTCTCCAGCACGTACGCCCGGTCGGCACGGCTGAGCGCCTGGTTGGCGTTCTGCTCCACGAGCAGCACCGTGATGCCCTGCTCGTTCACCTGCGAGATGATCGAGAAGATCTGCCGGATGAACTGCGGCGCCAGTCCCATGGAGGGCTCGTCGAGCAGCAGCACCTTGGGTCGGCCCATCAGGGCGCGCCCGATGGCGAGCATCTGCTGCTCGCCGCCGGACAACGTGCCTCCCGCCTGGGTCTCCCGCTCCTTGAGCCGAGGGAACAGGTCGAAGACCCGGTCGAAGCTCTCGTTGACCGTGTCACGCTCCTTGAGCGCGTACGTCCCCATCTCGAGGTTCTCGCGCACCGTCATCGCGGGGAAGATGCCTCGACCCTCCGGCGTGAGGGAGATGCCACGCACGACGCGCTTGTGGCCCGCGAGCTTGGAGATGTCCTCGCCCTCGAACATCACGGTGCCGGAGGACAGGCTCAGCAGCCCGGCGAGCGCGCGCATCGTCGTGGTCTTGCCGGCACCGTTCGCGCCGATGAGGGTGACGATCTCACCCTCGTCGACCGTCAGCGAGATGCCGTGCAGCGCCTGGATGCGTCCATAGTGGACAGAGACGTCGTTGATCTCGAGCAACGCCACGTCAGTCTTCCTCTCCGAGGTAGGCGGCGATGACCGTCGGGTCGTTACGGATGTCCTTGGGGAGCCCGTCGGCGATCTTCTTGCCGAACTCCAGGACCACGATCCGGTCGGTCACCCCCATCACGAGCCGCATGTCGTGCTCGATGAGCAGCACCGTGTAGCCGTCGTCGCGGATGGTCCGGATGAGCTCCATGAGCTCTTCCTTCTCGGCAGGGTTGAAGCCTGCCGCCGGCTCGTCCAGGCACAGCAGCTTGGGGTCGGTCGCCAGCGCGCGGGCGATCTCGAGCCGGCGCTGGTAGCCGTACGGGAGAGCGCTCGCCTGGTCCATCGCCTTGTCGGCGATGCCCACGAACTCGAGCAGCGCCATGCCGCGGTCGATGGCCTCCTTCTCCTCGCGGTAGAGCCGCGGGGTACGGAACAGCGAGCCCCAGACACCCACCTTGTGCCGGGCGTCGAGACCGACGACGACGTTCTCCAGAGCCGTCATCTCGCCGAACAGGCGGACGTTCTGGAAGGTCCGCGCGATGCCGAGCCTCGTGATCTTGTGCTGCTTGCGTCGGCCGATCGCCTCGCCCTCGAGGAGCACCTGGCCCTCGGTGGGGCGGTAGACGCCGGTCATCGCGTTGAAGCACGTGGTCTTGCCGGCACCGTTGGGACCGATGAGACCCAGGATCTCTCCGCGCTTGATGTCGAACGACACGTCGTCGAGCGCCGTGAGTCCGCCGAAGCGCATCGTGAGGTTCTGGATCTCGACCAGTTTGTCCCCGACCTCGACGGCGATCTCGCGCTCCGGAGCAGCGAGCTGGGCCACCTCGGAGTCGAGCGGCGGCGGGGCGTCCGGCTTCGGGGTGGCCGACGGGGGAGTGAGCTTGTCGGTCACTGTCCTGCCTCCTTCGTGGCCGGAGCGGAGGGAGCCTCGGAGAGGTTCGCGATCCGCTTGTGCGCTCGGCGTTCGAACGTGAGCAGGTGGGGACGCTTGCCGAAGAGACCCTGCGGCCGGAAGATCATCAGCACGACGAGCACGGCACCGAAGATGAGGTACTTGTACTCGGCGATCGCGGTGAACCGCAGCGGGATGTAGGCCACGAGCGCCCCGCCGATGATCGCTCCGAACTTGTTGCCCTGGCCGCCGAGGACGACTGCCACGAGGAACATGATCGACATCTGGACGTCGAACCGCTGGTTGTTGACGAAGCCGATCTGACCGGCCGCGATGGCACCTGCGCCGCCGCCGAGGGCGGCGCCGATCCCGAACGCCCACAGCTTGAAGCGGAAGGTGGGGACGCCCATGATCTCGGCGGCGTCCTCGTCCTCACGCAGGGCGATCCAGTTGCGTCCGACACGGCTTCGCTCGAGGTTGCCCAGCGCGATCATGATGACGATGATCACCGTGATCGTCAGCCAGTACCACGGCGCGCCGGCGCTGTTGACGAACACGTCGTTGCCGTCCGCGTCCTGGCCCGGCGGGCGACCCACGTTCTGGAAGCCGACCTGGCCCTTCAGCGCCGGGATGATCGTCGCCAGCAGGCGGATGATCTCGCCGAAGCCGAGCGTCACGATCGCCAGGTAGTCCCCGCGGAGCCGCAACGTGGGGATACCGAGCAGCACCCCGAACACCACCGTGACCATGGCCGCGAGCGGCAGCGTCAGGAGGTAGGGGATGTGCACCAGCGTGGAGTCCGGCGACGTCCACAGAGCGGCGACGTAGGCACCGACGGCGAAGAAGCCGACGTAGCCCAGGTCGAGGAGGCCCGCCTGGCCGACGACGACGTTCAGGCCGATCGCGACGAGGGCGTAACGGGCCATCTCGGCACAGGCGAGCGGCCAGTTGTTGCCGGGCTCGGTGGTGATCAGCGGGATGTTGACCAGCGGCAGCGCGAAGGCCGCCGCGACGGCGATCAGCAGGAAGCCCCACTGACCCGTGCGCGGAAGATGGTTCCACCAGTACGAGAGACCTCGCAGGCGGGACGGCTTGGTCGTCTCCTCGACCAGCTCGTCGGCGCGGGCCTGGGACTCCGAGGCCCCGCCCATCGGCGTACCGGTGCTCATGCCCTCACCTTTCCGAGGTTGCTCCCGAGGATGCCTTCCGGTCGGACCATCAGGACGACGATCAGGACGACGAAGCAGACGACGTCGGTCCACTGCGCGCTCCCGAGCAGGATCTGCCCGTAGTTGCCGATCAGTCCGAGCAGCAGCCCGCCGAGGAGTGCTCCCCGGACGTTGCCGATGCCGCCGAGGACTGCCGCCGTGAACGCCTTGACCCCGAGGAGGAAGCCACCGAGGTAGAGGACGCCCGACGGCACCTTCATGACGTAGAAGAGCGCTGCCACACCGGCGAGGAGGCCACCGATGATGAACGTGCTGATGATGATCCGCTCGCGGTTCACGCCCATGAGGGTGGCCGTGTCGGGATCCTGCGCGACAGCGCGGATGCCTCGACCCAGCTTGGTCCGCCGGATGAACTGGTCGACCAGGATCATCATGAGGATCGCTGCGCTCACGATGAGGATCGAGTCGAAGTAGATCAGCGTCCCGCCGATGTCGAAGATCGCCTTGTTCTCGAACATGATCACCGACGGCTCGGGGTTGGGCCCGCGCCAGACGAAGATCAGGTACTGGATGACGAACGACATGCCGATCGCGGAGATCAGGAAGACGAGCCGTGGCGCGCCCTTGTCACGCAGTGGTTTGTAGGCCACCCGTTCGACGATGAAGGCTGTGATGGCGGACGCGAGCATGCCGAAGACCACCGCCAGCAGCAGGTTCGCTGCGATCGCGTACCAGGCGAGGTTCGGGACGGACGGGCCGAAGCCGAGGGACGTGAGGGTGAAGACGATCGCGTACGCACCGACGATGAAGACTTCGGAGTGCGCGAAGTTGATGAGGTTGAGAACGCCGTACACGAGCGTGTACCCGAGCGCGACGAGTGCGTAGATGCCGCCGAACGTGAGTCCGTCGACGGTCGCGCTCCAGAAGTTCGCGCCCAGTGCCTCCCAGTCGAGGGTGATCCACTGGTCCACTAGGGCTCCTTTTGGGAGTCGGAAGGGGCAGAAAGGGGGCCCGTCTGGATCAGACGGACCCCCTCCGTTGGGCAGTCGGTTGTTACTCGATCACGCCGACCGAGACGATCTTGCCGTCCTGCACCTTGTAGCCGTAGACGGGAAGCTCGGTGAGCTCACCGGTCTCGTCCCACTTGAAGGTCTTGCTGATGCCCTGGGCGTCGTAGTTCTTGACCCAGTCCTTCAGCTTGGCGCGGTCGGTGTTGCCGGCATCGATGCCCGCGAGGAGCACGGTCGTGGCGTCGTAGCCCTCGACCGAGTAGGTGCCGGGGTCGACACCCTTCGAGACTCCCTTGTAGGCGTCGGCGAAGCTGGTGATCAGCTCACCGGGGATGCACGGGCAGGTGAAGTAGGCGTTGCTCGAGGCATCGCCGGCCTGCTTGACGAACTGGTCGTCCTTGACGCCGTCCGGGCCGATGAAGATGCCCTTGTAGCCCTTGCTCACCAGCTGCTGGTTGAAGGGTGCCGCCTCGGCGTAGTAGCCCGAGTAGAAGACCGCGTCCGGCTTCGCGGCGAGGATCTTGGAGATCGTGGCCGAGAAGTCCTTCTGGCCCGTCGTCACCTTGTCGGTGCCGACGAGGGCGTCACCGAGCGCCTTGGTCGTGGAGGTCGCGAGGCCGATGCCGTAGTCGGAGTCGTCCTGGACGACGTAGACCTTGTCGGCGCCGAGCTTCTCGGCGAGCACCGGCACGGCCGGGCCCTGGACGTTGTCGTTGCCGAGACCGCGGAAGAACGTCGTCCAGCCGTTGGTCGTCAGCAGCGGGTTCGTCGCCGACGGCGTGATGTGGACGAGTCCGGCCTGCTCGAAGATGTTGCCCGTGGCCTTGGACTCACCCGAGAAGGGGAGACCGACGACACCGATGATGTTCTCGTCGTTGGTCGCCTGCGTCACCGGGCCGGTGGCCTTGTTCGGGTCGCCCTCGGTGTCGAACTTGCGCAGCTTGACCTGGCAGTTCGGGTTGGCCTCGTTGTGCTCGTTGATCGCGAGCTGGACGCCGTTGAGGATGTTGATGCCCAGCTGGGCGTTGGGGCCGGTCTCGGCGCCGAGGTAGGCGAGCGTGGTCGTCGCCGGGCACTCCGCCTTGCCATCGCCGGCCGGGGTGACGGCATCGTCCGGGGCGTCGATTGCGGTCTGGACCTCGAGCTCGGGAGCGGCGTTGTTGTTGTCGTCGCCGTTGTCGCCATCGTCGTTGTTGGCGCAGCCCGCGAGGGCCAGGGCCAGCGCTGCGGCGAGCGCGAGCGCCTTCGTGGAACGAGACACGGTGGTGTCCTCCGATTCGTCGTGCCCGGCCCCGGAAGTGCCGAGGGCGGGGGTGGTGCGTCCCATGCAGTAACTGCATCGTTTTAGCACAGCCGAGGGCGTTCGCAGCCCGATGATGGCAAGCCGTTATGAAACGGTTGGAATCCCTTACGACACGGTTGTCCCGGTCAACGATCTTGGGCGAGGGCGAGCGTCAGGGACGCAAGGTGCGCGGAGATTCCTCGGTGCGCTCGCGAAGGTGAGGTGTGCCGGGTGCGGGACTCGAACCCGCACGCCCTCTCGGACAGTGGTGTTTGAGACCACCGCGTCTACCATTCCGCCAACCCGGCTCGCGCCCGTCGGACACCGGCAGGCGCGGGATAACCTTACTCATGTGACATCTGCGCAGAGCACCCCTGGTAGTCCCTCTCCCGTCCGTCGCGTCGTCATCGCGGAGGACGAGGCCCTCATCCGCCTCGACCTCGCCGAGATGCTTGCCGAGGAGGGCGTCGAGGTCGTCGGTCAGGCGGCCGACGGCGAGCAGGCGGTCGCCCTCGTCGAGGAGCTTCGTCCGGACCTTGTCGTGATGGACGTCAAGATGCCCAAGCTCGACGGGATCTCGGCCGCCGAGCGGATCGCGGCGCAGCGGATCGCGCCCGTCGTCATGCTGACCGCCTTCAGCCAGCGCGAGCTCGTCGAGCGGGCCCGGGACGCGGGCGCGATGGCCTATCTCGTCAAGCCCTTCAGCAAGGCAGACCTCGTCCCGGCGATCGAGATGGCCGTGAGCCGGTTCGCCGAGGTCGCGGCCCTCGAGGCCGAGGTGGCGAACCTGGAGGACCGGCTCGAGACGCGTCGCGCGGTGGAGCGGGCGAAGGGATTGCTGCAGGAGGCTCTCGGGGTGTCCGAGCCGGCGGCGTTCCGGTGGATCCAGAAGACCGCGATGGACCTGCGTCTGCCGATGCGTGCCGTGGCCGAGGGCGTCGTGGAGCACGGACCCACCCTCGGTGGTGCGGCGGTCGCCGACGGCGCTGCCGGACCCGCAGACGACGCGCGGGAGTAGGCCCGACGGTCGTCAGCGCAGCCAGACCACCGACTGGACGAGCAGCGGCGCGACGACGAGCGCGGGCAGCATGTCGCCCACCGCGACGGATCTGAGGTTGAGCAGCCGCAGGCCCACGCCGACGAGGAGGACGCCACCGGTGGCGGTGAGCGCCACGACGTGCGGCTCGGGCACGAAGGACCCCAGGAGCGCCCCCAGCACAGTGAGGCCGCCCTGGACGACCCCGACGGTGATGGCCGCTGCCATCACGCCGACCCCGAGCGATGCGGCGAACGCGATCGCCGCGAACCCGTCGAGCGCGGACTTGAGGAGGAGCTGCTCGGCACCCCCGCCGAGACCGTCGGTGAGGGCTCCCAGGATCGTCAGCGGCCCCACGCAGAACACGAGTGACGCGGTGACGAAGCCTTCGACGAACCGTGCGCGCGCCCCCTCGTCGTCCGATCCGCCGAGACGGCCCTGGAGCCACGTGCCCGAGCTCTCCAGACGGTGCTCGAGGCGGAGCAGCGACCCGATCAGCCCGCCGATGACGACCGCACCGAGCACGATGAGGACGGGCGCGCTCGGGCCGACGGCGTCGGACAGGACGCGGTCGGTGACGGCAACGGCCGAGAGCCCGGCGATGAGGAGCGTCACCAGGCCGAGCCCGTCGGTGACGACGACGCGGGTGCGGGCCGGCAGACGGTTGCCGACGAGCAGGCCGATCCCGGACCCGACGAGGACGGCGACCACGTTGGCGACCGTTCCTGCTCCGACGAACACGAGTCTCCCTCCCCAGCCCGCTGACAGCGGGCTCCGCCACGGCGTAGTGTTTCACTCCGAACTCGACACCATGCCGCTCGGTGCGGGCCTTCGCCCGCCGGAGCACGAGTCGCGGGCCGCCGCTCGCAGGAGGAGGAGTGGTGGCGCGCCTTCAGATGGAGGTCCGTGAGGCAGTCCCCGGTGACGCCCGCAGCCTGATCGACCTCTGGTCGGTCTGCGTCGCGGAGGGCGCTGCGCTCGCCGACCCGACGCAGGTCGTGGCCGCGTGGGAGGAACCCTCGGAGGACGAGGCGCGGCAGGCGCTGACCCTCGTGGGCGACTCCACGTCTCGGCGGTTGTGCGTGGCGGTCTTCGGTGACCGGGTGGTCGGCGCCATCCACGTCGACCTGTCCCCGGCGACGCCGCTGCACCTTCGGACGGTCGTCGTCGTGAGCGAGCTGCACGTCGACCCGCGCTTCCGCCGCAAGGGCGTCGCCTGCGCGCTGATGAACGTCGCGGTGGACTGGGCCGAGCAGGTCGACTCTTCGCTGGTGTACGCGTGGGCGCCGTCGGACTCGCGCGACGCGCACCGCTTCCTCACCCGGCTGGGGTTCGGCCACTACGCCACAGTGCGTGCCGCGAAAGTGCGGGTCCTGAGGGCGCGCGCCGTCGGCCGTACGGGCGCCAGCCGGGGCACGGGGCGCCTGATCGCCGTGCGCCGGTCGCTGCGCCGTACGCGCGGGGAGCTCGCCGCGGTCCCCGCCGGCGACTGAGCCGGTCGGTCGAGGGAGGGGCCGGTCGGCCGGACGAACGCTGTCTGCCGCGCCCGTTAGAGTCGGTGCGTGGATTCGACCAGCACCGCTGACACCGCACCGGCCGACGACGCAACGGTCGACAACGGCCGTCTGCTCCTCATCGACGGTCACTCCGTCGCCTACCGCGCGTTCTTCGCGCTCCCCGTCGAGAACTTCTCGACCACCACCGGACAGCACACCAACGCGGTCTACGGCTTCACGTCGATGCTGATCAACGTGCTCCGCGACGAGCAGCCGACCCATCTCGCGGTCGCCTTCGACGTGTCCAGGCAGACGTTCCGCAGCGAGCAGTACGCCGAGTACAAGGCCAACCGCTCCAAGTCGCCGGAGGAGTTCAGCGGCCAGGTAGCCCTGGTCAAAGAGGTGCTGGACGCGCTGCGGGTGACCTATCTGGAGCTCGAGGGCTACGAGGCCGACGACATCATCGGCACCCTCGCGACGCGCGCCGAGCAGGACGGCTTCGAGGTGCTCATCTGCACCGGCGACCGCGACGCCCTGCAGCTGGTCACCGACCGCACGACCGTCCTCTATCCCCGCAAGGGCGTCTCCGACCTCGCGCGCATGACGCCGCAGGCGGTCCAGGACAAGTACGGGGTCGCCCCGGAGCGCTATCCCGACGTCGCCGCACTCGTGGGCGAGACCAGCGACAACCTCCCCGGCGTCCCCGGCGTCGGTCCCAAGACGGCGGCCAAGTGGCTCGCCCAGTTCGACGGCCTCGAGGGCCTGGTCCGCGACGCTGACAAGGTGCCGGGCAAGGCGGGGCAGTCCTTCCGCGACCACCTCGGCGACGTCGTGCGCAACCGTCGGATCAACGCCCTGGTCCGAGATCTCGACCTCCCCGTCACGACGGCCGACCTCAGCCTGCAGCAGTGGGACCGCGATGCCGTCCACCGCGTCTTCGACGGGCTGGAGTTCCGAGTGCTGCGCGACCGCCTCTTCGAGACGCTCTCGACCGAGGAGCCGGAGGCCGAGGAGGGCTTCGAGGTGGCCGGGGAGGTGCTCGGCGAGGGCCAGGTCGGCCCCTGGCTGGCCGAGCACGCGCCTCCCGGCGTCCGGGTCGGTGTCCAGGTGAGCGGCGCCTGGGGGCGCGGCACGGGGCGCGTCGATGCCCTGGCCGTCGCCACCGCCGAGGGCGCTGCCGCCTGGTGGGACGTCTCCACCCTCACACCGGCCGACGACACCGCGGTCGCGTCGTGGCTGGGCGATGCCGACCGGCCCAAGGTGATCCACGACGCCAAGGGGCCGATCCTCGCGCTGCGGGCGCAGGGATGGGCCGTGGACGGGAT
>NZ_JARBCJ010000107.1:0-11284 GCF_028803055.1 Mumia sp. | reverse complement strand
GGGGTGAGCGGGGCTCACTTGAGCCGCAGAGTGCTGGTATCCGGTGGCGTAGGCTGCGTCTCGGCGGGGTAGGGGGTGTGGCTGCTGGCGCGTCAGCAGCACGTCACCTACATCGCGCCGGGACCCATCCCGGACGGCAGCGACCTCGACTGGCAGGCGCGGATCCTCCAGCACCAGCGGCGTCGGCCCGAGGGCTGGACGACGATCGAGACCGTCGACGTCGCGGGTGCGCTCAGGGGTGCCGAGACGCCCGTCCTGGTCGACTGCATCGGCACCTGGGTGACGGCCGTGCTGGACGAGCTCGGGGCGTGGGAGGTTCCGGAGGACCAGTGGCGCCCCGAGGCCGAGAAGCGGATCGAGAGCCTGGCCCAGGCGTGGCTCGCGCGCGATCGGCTGAGCGTCGCGGTGACCAACGAGGTCGGGTTCGGCGTGGTGCCGGACCACCGGTCGGGCCGCATCTTCCGCGACGTCCTCGGGATGACCAACCAGCGGCTGGCCGAGGCGTCCGCCGAGGTGGCGCTCGTCGTCGCGGGGCGCGTGCTCCACCTCTGACCGACGGCCGCACGCCGGCTCAGGCCGCGGCGACCACGACGCACAGCACGGTGAGCGCGACCTCGACGCAGGCGCCGACGACATCGCCGGTGATGCCGCCGAGCAGCGCGACCGCTCGGCGGACGACGCTCACGACGACCGCTGCGGCGACGACGACGGCCGCCGCTCCCTGCCACCACGGTGCGGCGCCGGCCGCGGACGCGAGGCCGACCGCCGCGGCGGCGACCACGGCGACGCCGACAGCGGCAGGCAGGGGCACCGAGCGGGCCACCGCGGCACCGAGCCCGCCGGTCGTCGCGGGCGGTACCGGCGAGGCGCAGGGGGCGACAACCGCCGCGCGAGAGACGCACACCAGGACGCCGACGAGGAGCCACCCGTACGGACGGCTAGCGACGGTGCCCAGACCCGCCGCCTGGATGAGCAGGACGACGACGAGTGCGACCACCCCCGCCGGCCCGACGTCGCCGGACTTCATGATCGCGAGCCGACGGGAACGGTCGTACGGGGCAGCAAGCCCGTCGACGGTGTCGGCGAGACCGTCGAGGTGGAGGGCGCGGGTGCCGAGGGCGATCGCGGTCACCGCGAGCGCGCCGGTGATCAGCGCCGGGAGCCCGGCCGCGGAGCCGAGGGCGACGACGACCGCGGCGGCCGCGCCGAGCGGCAGCGCCGCCAGCGGTGCCAGCAGCATCGCGACGCGTGCGCGGGGGCGGTCGACGACCGACGGCGCCGCCACCCGGATGGTGGTGAACGTCCCGGCCGCCAGGAGCGCGGCGTCGGTGAGGACACCCCGAGCCGGTCGGTCGCCCATCACGGCGATGTCAGGCGTCCTGCGGGCCGAGCACGTCGGCGAGCAGCGACACCTCGGACAGCAGCGAGGCCGCAGAACGGAGGACGGGGAGTGCGGCGACGGCGCCGCTGCCCTCGCCCAGCCGCATGCCGAGGTCGAGCAGAGGCTCCAGCCCGAGCTTGGACAGCGCCGACGCCTGCGCGGGCTCCGGCGAACGGTGACCGGCCGCGAACCACGCCGCCGACCCAGGGGCGAGGTCCTCGGCCACCAGGGCGCACGCCACCGAGATCACCCCGTCGAGGAGGATCGGGACTCCTCGGCGCGCGGCTTCGGTGAGGAACCCGACCTGGGCGGCCAGGTCGGCCGACCCGAGCGCGGTCAGGCGGTCGATCGGGTCGGCCGTGCGGTCGCCCGCGCGCTCGAGCGCCTGAGCGACCACGGCCTCCTTGCGTGCGAGGGCTTCCCCGTCGACGCCCGAGCCGCGGCCCGTCACCTCGGCCGCGCTCAGGCCCAGAGACGCCGCGACCAGGGCCGCAGAGGGCGTGGTGTTGCCGATCCCCATGTCGCCGGCGACAAGGAGGTCGGCACCGGCCGCGACCTCCTCGACGGCGACGGCGACCCCGGCCGCGAGGGCCGCGGCCGTCTCCGCCGGAGCGAGCGCGTCCTCGAGGTGGATGGCGCCCGAGCTCCGGCGAACCTTGTGCGCCGTCACCTCGGCCGGGAACGCGGCCGCGTCGACGTCGACGGCGATGTCGAGCACCCGCAAGGTGGCCCCGTGAGCTCGGGCCAGGACCGCCACTCCAGCGCCGCCGGAGAGGAACTGCCGAACCATCAGAGCGGTGATCTCCGACGGGTAGGCCGAGACCCCGTGGCGGGTGACGCCGTGGTCGCCGGCGAACACGACGACGCGGACGTTGCTCGGCGGTCGAGGCGGACACTGCCCTTGCACGGACGCCAGCCACACCGCGCACTCACCCAGCCGCCCGAGTGCTCCCGCGGGCGTCGCGAGACCAGCGAGACGCTCCTCCGCGCGGCGCCGTACGTCCGCCGACGGCGGGGCGACCCGGCCCTGGCCGACCTGCGCGTGAGTCATCGAGAGGCCCTTCCGAGCGGGTGGTGAGAGGTCTCCTCACCCTAATCCTGTGCCGCCGGGCGATCAGTGGCGACCGTCCGTCGCGACATACCGACCGCTCACCGACAGGAGCCGTGTCCCCGTGGACCGGTGCGGACGCCACTGGCAGCGTGTGACCGCGGTCACACGGGGTGACGACGACCTCCCCGCGCGACGCAGACCGCGGGCCCGCCCAGGGCCGTGACGCGAAAGGGTTGCCGATGACCTCCGGACCTCCGCCGACTGCCGACGATCCCACCCTGCATGAGACGACGCCACCGGCCAACACGCCGCTGCTGATCCTGGCCACCGTGCTGCTCGCCATCCCCGTGATCGCCTTGCTGTGGGTCGACTCGTACGCCCGCATCGAGCCGAAGCTCGGACCGTGGCCGTTCTTCTTCTGGTACCAGTTCCTCTGGGTCTTCATCACCGCCGCCCTGACCTACACCTCGTACCGGATCGTGCTGGTCGCGCGGCCGCACCGCCCTATGCACCATCGCGACGAGCACCATCCCGACGAGCAGACGGACAGCGATCGAGCGGAGGGTGACCGGTGAGCAACGTCAACGGGGTCGGCCTGACCGTCCTGATCCTGCTCTTCGCGCTCGTCACGGTGATGGGGTTCTACGCGTCGCGGTGGCGACGCCCGCCGTCGATGGAGTCGCTCGACGAGTGGGGACTCGGCGGACGCAAGTTCGGCACGTGGGTGACGTGGTTCCTGCTCGGCGGCGACCTCTACACGGCCTACACGTTCGTCGCCGTGCCCGCCGCGATGTTCGCCACCGGAGCCGTCGCCGGCTTCTTCGCCGTGCCGTACACGATCGTGCTCTATCCGATCATCTTCGTGTTCATGGCGCGGCTGTGGTCGGTGAGCCACCGGCACGGATACGTCACGCCGGCCGACTTCGTCCGCGGTCGCTACAGCAGTCGCGAGCTCTCGCTGGCCGTCGCGATCACCGGCTTCCTCGCGACGATGCCCTACATCGCGCTCCAGCTGGTCGGCATCCAGGCGGTCCTCGAGGTGGCCGGCCTCGGCGGCGGCTCCAACTGGGTCGCGAAGGACGCGCCGCTGTTCATCGCGTTCGCCCTGCTCGCGGCGTACACCTACTCCTCGGGTCTGCGGGCGCCGGCGGTGATCGCGTTCGTGAAGGACACGCTCATCTATCTCGTCATCATCGTCGCGATCATCTACCTCCCCACCAAGGTCGGTGGCTGGGACGCGATCTTCGGCGCCGCCCAGGACAAGATGAGCACCCCGAACCCGGCGACGGGCGCGCCGACCGGCTCGTTCATCCCGACCGGGATCGACGCCCACTGGGCCTACGCGACGCTCGCCCTCGGCTCGGCGCTGGCGCTGTTCATGTATCCGCACTCCATCACTGCCACCCTGTCGAGCCAGAGCCGCAACACGATCAGGCGCAACGCGTCGATCCTGCCGGCGTACTCGTTCATCCTCGGTCTGCTCGCGCTGCTGGGGTGGGTCGCGATCGCCGCCGGGACGCAGCCGATCGGACTCGACGGCGAGCCGAACGCCCAGCTGGTGATCCCCCAGCTGTTCGAGGACATGTTCCCGGCGTGGTTCGCCGGCGTCGCCTGGGCGGCGATCGCGATCGGGGCACTGGTGCCGGCGGCGATCATGTCGATCGCGGCGGCGAACACGTTCACCCGCAACGTCTACAAGGAGTTCATCAAGCCGGACGCGACGCCGAAGCAGGAGGCGCAGGTCTCCAAGCTGTCGTCGCTGGTCGTCAAGCTGTTCGCGCTCGTCTTCGTGCTCACGCTCGACCGGCAGAACGCGATCAACTTCCAGCTGCTGGGCGGCATCTGGATCCTGCAGACCCTGCCCGCGATCGTGTTCAGCCTCTACACCAGGTGGTTCCACCGCTGGGGTCTGCTGCTCGGGTGGGCCGTGGGCATGGTGTACGGGACGATCACGGCGTACAACGTGGTCAACCCGACCACGGGCGGCCACTTCGGCGGCTCGCTGGCCGACATCCCCGTGATCGGGACGCTCGGATACATCGCGTTGACCGCCTTCGCGATCAACGTGCTCGTCGCTGCCCTGATCACGGTGGCGCTGCGTGCCGGCAAGGTCGACAACGGGCACGACGAGACCATCGCGGGGGACTACTTCGCCGATGCGGGAGACCCGCGGGTCATGAAGAGGCTCCCTCTCGTCGGCGAGCCGACCGGGAGGGACACGACGTCCTGACGACGGCTAGGTCCTGACGACGGCTCAGGGGAAGCGGGAGTCGGGCTGCAGCGGTGGCAGCCCGGATCCCGCGCCCTCGCGAGCACCGACCACCATGGCCGAGAGCGCGTCCGCCGCGCTGTGCTGCGGCTCCCAGCCGAGCTCGGCCCGGGCCCGTGCCGTCGACATCACCGGGAGGCGCAGCAGGGCGTCGAAGAGGTCGCCCGGAGCGCCGACGAGCCGGGCTCGCCACGCTCCTTCGACGACCGCCCGAGTGAGGCGCGCCGGGACCTCGAACGTCCGTGCGTCGAGGATCCGTCCCAGCTCGTCCTGGCCCAGGACATCGGCGGCCGCGATGTTGAAGGCGCCGTGGACCGGCCGCTCGACCGCCTCCGCGTACGCCCGCGCAAGGTCGCCCGCGTGGACCGCCTGCAGCCGGAGCCCGCGAGGGATCGGGACGACGGGCAGGATGCGGCGCTCGAGCATCCAGGGGCGGAGTGCGGGAGCGCCGAAGATGCGTCGCTGCTCGGACCCTGCCGAGCGCTGGAAGACGAACGCCGGGCGCATCCGTACGACCCGGACGTCGGGCCGCTGAGCCTCGAACGCGTCCAGCAGCCGCTCGACATAGGCCTTCTCCCGGCAGTACGCCGCAGGCGAGGGGCCGTCGGTCGGCCACCCCTCGTCGACCGGGTGGTCGTCGACGGCGGGCGAGTACGCGCCGACCGACGAGGCGACCACCACGACCGGGACCCGGCTCCGTGCGGCGCTCTGGAGGACCCGCCGAGTCCCGACGGCGTTCGCCTCCCACGTCGTGTCGGGATCGTGGGTCGGCTGGAACATCCACGCCAGATGGACGAACGCGTCGCACCCCTCGAGCACGGCGTCGAGGCGGTCGTCGGCGACGTCCGCGGCGTGCCACTCGATCGAGCCCTGCTCGGTCTCGGTGGCCTCGGGAACCCGGCGCGCGACCGCAACGATGTCGTGCCCCCGGCTGCCCAGCTCTCTGAGCAGCGCACTGCCGACGTTGCCACTTGCCCCTGTCACCACCACGCGCACGCGCTGCTCCCTTCGTCGCAGACCCGATACCCCGCCGGCGAGGAGGTCAAACGGAGGGAGCGAAGCCCGCGACGCGTCCGACGATCGTGACCGCCGGTGCGCCGATGCCGGCCTCGGCCACCCGCGAGGCGATGGTGGCGACGTCGCCTCGGACGACGCGCTGGGTCGGGAGCGCGGCGTCGGCGATCGTGACCGCCGGCGTCGCCGGGTCCAGCCCTTCGGCGACGAACGTCTGCGTGATCGCGGGAAGAGTCGCGACCGCCATGAGCAGGACGATGTCGGTCCCGGTGCGCGCGAGTGCTCCCCAGTCGACCGTCGAGCGGGGATCACCGGGAGGCACGTGGCCCGAGACCACCGTGAACCCCTGGGTGAGGCCGCGGTGGGTCACCGGGATCCCGGCCAGCGCCGGCCCCGCGATGGCCGACGTCACCCCCGGCACGACGACGACGGGGATGCCGGCCGCCGTGCACGCCTCCATCTCCTCGCCTCCACGCCCGAAGACGAAGCTGTCACCGCCCTTGAGGCGCACCACGCGCCGACCGGCCCGGGCGTGCTCGACGAGGATCCGGTTGATCGCCTCCTGCGGGGTTGAGCGACCCCGAGGGATCTTGCCGACGTCGATCACCTCGACGTCCAGGCCGTGGAGCACCCCCAAAGGGGCGAGGCGGTCGGTCACGACGACGTCGGCGGTGCGGACCGCCTCCAGGCCGGCGACCGTGATCAGCCCTGGATCGCCCGGGCCGCCGCCGACGAGGGTCACGGACCCGCCTCCTGCTCGGGGCCGCGCCGCGTCGGTGTCGGAGCCAGTGTCGGAGCCGGGCCCGGGCACCGCGTCGGGGATGGTGCACCACCGGCCGAAAGCCCGTGCGTCCCCGGCGACCCGTGCGTCGAGACCCGGATCGCCCGTGGCGGGGACGACGAGGTCGTGATCGGAGACGTCCGCGGTGTCGTACGCCCGGGAGTCCCAGCGCAGCAGCCCTCGCTCGGCGAGGTCCTGGACGGACTGGACGTCCTCGGGGGCGATCTCCGTGATCTCGGCGCCCGCGTCGCGCAGCGCCGCGATCCGGCCGAGCGCGGTGGACCCTCCGCCGACCACGAGGACACGGCGACCGGAGACGGGAAGGGTCGTCCGGAAACCTGCGTCGCGTGCCATCGGCCAGACCATCCTCTCGGCGCTGCGAGGGGGTGGCGCCGGCGGCGCCTCCCAGGGCCACGATCGTAGGCGCGGGTCGCCAGGTGCCTCCTGATCCGCCGCATCGCGGACAGTCCGGGACGCCGTGGCTGCCGATCCTCCCCGATGCGCGGGGCGGGCTTGGGTCAGGACCCCGATGACGGATAGCGTCTGCGTCCATGCAGCGGATCACGGTCGTAGGCATCGGTGCGGACGGCTGGGACGGGCTCGCGATGGAGTCGCGGCGCCTCGTCCGGGAGGCCGAGGTCGTCATGGGCGACAAGAGGCATCTCGACTCCGTCCCCTGGTCGTGGTGGCAGGCCAGGGTCGAGTGGCCGTGGCCGGTCGAGGAGGCGCTCCCGGGTCTGCTGGAGGAGCACGACGGCAAGCGCATCGTGGTCCTGGCCGCAGGAGACCCGCTCGTCGCGGGCATCGCGACCCCACTGGTGAACCTCGTCGGCGCCGACGACGTCGACGTGATCCCGACCGTCTCGTCGGAGTCTCTCGCCCGGGCGCGGATGCGGTGGTCGTTCGACGAGACCTCGCTGGTGTCGCTGCACGGGCGCGACGTCCGCCGCCTGCTCCCGCACCTCGCCCCGGGCCGCAAGCTCATCGTGCTGTCGTCGGACGGCGGCACCCCCGCGTCGGTCGCGGCGCTGCTCGTCACGCAGGGGTACGGCGAGACCGCCATGACCGTCCTCAGCGACCTGGGGGGCCTCGCGGAGTCCCGTACCGAGGCCACGGCCGCCGCGTGGCGCGACCGGGTCTCGGCGGAGGTCAACGTCATCTGCCTGGAGTGCGTCGCGGACGGGTCGCGCCGTTCTGCGATGTCGAGCGTGCCGGGGCTTCCCGAGGCCGCGTTCGGATCGGAGATCGCCCCGATCGGCCGCGATGCGCGTGCTGCGGCCCTGTCGCGCCTGGCTCCTGCGGGTGGTGACCTCCTGTGGGCGCTGGGTGCCGGTGCCGCCTCGGTCGCGATCGAGTGGCTGCGCAGCGAGCCCCTCGCCGCCGCGGTGGTCGTGGTCGGGGCTGACGAGGCGGTCGCGGTCAAGGAGAGCGCGGCCGACCTCGGCGTTCCTGAGCTGCGGATCGTCGAGGGCGCGGCACCTGCCGCGCTCGACGGTCTCGACGCCCCCGACGCGGTGTTCGTCGGCGGTGGGGCCGCCGACGCCGCGATCCTCGACGCGGTGCGAAGTGCCGTACGCCCCGGGGGTCGGCTGGTCGTCTAGGCGGCGTCCCTCGATGAGGAGGCGGCGCTGCTCGAGCTCTTCCGGGCGCACGACGGCGAGCTCGTGCGGATCGGCGTCGAGGAGGTCCTCCCCGCAGACTCGCTCGCGTGGACGCCGCGGCGGGCCGTCGTGCAGTGGAGCCTGGTGCGCTGACCCGGCTTGCCCTGGCGCCGCCGCTCTGCCGCTAGGGCAAGAGGCGGTCGACCACCCGGCGGGAGACCTCCAACGTCAGCCCGAACACGACATGGCTCGCGGCCTCCCAGAGGACCGCGGAGCGCGGGAGGTCCCACGGGGGCTCCTGGATCTCGAGCACCGGGAGCGCGGTGCCGTGGGTCAGCGCGTAGAGCGCGAGCCCAGCCGGAGCCCCTCCGCCGCGGGCGACCCATGGCAGCGACGCCGCGGCCGCTCCGTACGCCGTGCCCGTCGCAGCGCCGAACGCGTAGTGGATCGTCCGGCTGGCCCGGATCTTCTCGTCGGTGTCGAGGCCCGGGCCACCCCGCAGCTCGTCGACCTCCGCGGCGACCACAGCCGGGGGCATGTTCTCGGGTCGCCCCGCGGGGTCTGCACCGACCAGCCGCTTCTGCCACGGCTCAGGCGGGAGCAGCCGCTCGGCGGCCCGTTGGAGGCCGGGTTCCGTCACCGCTGTGACGTACGACGCGGGCACCGATGCGAGGGCGCCGACCACCGCTCCGCGCAGGACTCCTCGAGCGCTCATCCGGTCACCGTACGCCCGGTGTGCCGATGGTGTCCGACGGTGAGACGGTCACGAGGACGGGGAGGTGGTCGGACGCCTGGCTCGTCCCCACGGCGGGGTCGGTGGCCGTCAGGTCCCCGGTGACGAGGAGATGGTCGATCCGCGCGATCGGTCGGTCTGCCGGCGAGGTCGGCCCGGCGCCGCCGAGCCCGTCGACGAGGCCGACGTCGAGGAGCATCTCGTACGCGGCGCTGCCGGGCTGGGTGTTGAGATCGCCGCCGAGGACCAGCGAGAAGCCGTCGTCCAGACGGTCCCGGAGGGCGTCGGCCAGATCGCCGGTCTGCTCACGGACACCCTCGTCGCCGTCGTGAGGTTGGAGGTGCGTGGAGACGAACCACGTCGGCGACCCGGAGACGTCGAGCCGAACCGACAGCGCCTGGGCGCCGGTGACCGCACCGTACGACGGCAGCGGCGTGCCTACGGCCTCGTCGATCGGGAAGCGGCTGAGCACGGCGTCGCCCCACACCGGGTCGGCGGCGGGGGCGAAGACGCTGTCCCGGTCGAGGAGCCTGGCGAGGATCGCCAGCTGGTCCTGGCCGCCGTTGAGGTACCAGCCACGGTCGACCTCGCTGAGGAGTGCCACGTCGGCCTCCTTCAGCACCTCGGCGACGCGGTCCGGACGGAAGGTCCCGTCCATGCCGTACCCCATGCGCAGGTTGTACGCCGCGACACGTGCGGCACCGGGCGCACCGTCGGTCGGACCGCCGCCCTCCAGCGGACGCACGGTGACCGCCGGGCCGAGCGCCGCGGCCAGCACGGAGGCGACGGCGGCGAGGACGAGGAGCGGAGTGCGCGGTCGCCGGTCGCGGGCGTCCGGGGCGCGCGAGGCGCTGGTCGTCGCCGCGGCGACACCGACCGCTGCCGCCGTGGCGACCACCACCAGATCGGCGCGATAGCCGAGGTCGTAGCCGGCGTAGTAGACGAACAGCAGCACGACCCAGACCAGCGCGCCCCACCCGACCGCCGACGGGGACGCCGGCGTGCCCTGGGACGACGCGGCCCAGAGCGTCGCGAGCGCCGGCAGCCCGACGGCGTACGCGACGACCACCCACGGTGGACTTGTGGCCGGGACGCCATGCCGCTCGACGGTGACGAGGAGGACGAGCGCCACGGAGGCGACCAGCGCCGCTGCCGCGACCCATGTCGCCGCCGGGGAAGGGCGGGTGCCGGCGAGGGCCACGGCCAGCACCCCCGCCGCCGCGAGCACCGCCAGCCCGACCGTGCCGGCGACCGCGCTCGCTCGGCCGGCGTCGGCGACGACGATCCCCGCGAGCAGCACACCGGGCATCAGCAACCAGGCGAACCGACGCCCGGCGGGGGGCGACGGCTCACGGTTGCGAGCGCCGTACGTGCCGAGGCAGGCCAGCGCCACCTGCACGACGAGCAGTGCCCATCCCCAGGCGTCGCCCCGCCAGACCGCACCCCACGTGCCGAGCGCCGCATGGGTCGTGACCGAGATCGCCAGGCCGGTCACGGTGCCGACCACGGCCACGTCGCCGTACCGCGCGACCGCGAGCGCGAGCCACACGAGGGAGGCGACGAGTCCCACCGAGGCGAGGACCAGCTGAGCGCGGCCGCCGTCGCCCAGCTGGAGACCGGTCCGGGCGACGACCGCGACGGCGAGCGCGGCCACGAGGGTGACCCCCGCTGCGCGCCGCGCGGTGAGCCCGACGACGACCACCGCGACCACCACGCATCCGAGCGCGTACGCCCCCATGAGCTCGGGAGGCGTGGTGGCGGCCTGACCGAAGATCGTGATCAGCGACGGCGCCCAGACCCGGACGACGTCGACGAGGATCCACACCGCCGCGGCCATCGCGAGCAGGGCGGACGTGCGAGGGCGGACCAGCGACATGAAGGAGTTCTACCGGAGCCGCGGGAGCGGCCGCCAGAGCCGAGGTGGCTCGGGGTACCGCTCGATCACCCGTCGGCGCCGAAGAACGCCGCCAGCACGTCGACCAGCTGCTCGGGCGCCTCCTCGGCCATGTGGTGGGACGAGTCGATGACCGCGCCGCCCCGGACGTCGTCGGCCCAGGTCTTCCAGACCTCCACCGGGTCGCCGCCCAGGTCGTCGAGGTCCTCACCGGCGGACCACGCGACGAGCAGCGGGGGACGGAGGCGCCGACCCGCGTCGCGGTCCTCCTCCTCGTCACGGCGGTCGACGGTCAGACCTGCTCGATAGTCCTCGAGCATCGCCCGGACCACGTCCGGGTCGCGGGTCGCCGCGCGGAACTCCGCATAGTTCTCGTCGCCGAGCTCCTCAGGTCCTCCCGCGTACCAGCTGTCGGGGTCGGCGTTGATGACTCGCTCGGGCGTCTCGGGCTGGGCGAAGAAGAACCAGTGGAACCACCGCGTCGCGAAGCCGGGCGTGATCCGTCGCAGGTGCTCGCTGATCGGGATGCAGTCCAGCAGGGCGAGCCGGTCCACGACCTG
>NZ_JARBCJ010000106.1:0-11294 GCF_028803055.1 Mumia sp. | reverse complement strand
CGAAGCCGACCGTCGCCGTCGCCGACACCGACCTCCCCAACGCGTTCGCGACCGGGCGATCGCCGAGCCACTCCGCGGTCTGCGTCACGACCGGCATCCTGCGTCGGCTCGATGGCGAGGAGCTGGAGGGTGTGCTCAGCCACGAGCTCGCCCACGTCGCGAACCGTGACGTGTCGGTCATGACGGTGGCCTCGTCGCTCGGCCTGCTCGCCGGCTTCATCATCCGGTGGTTCCCGTTCATGTGTGGCGGTCGCGACCGCAACAACAACGCGGCCCTGATGTTCCTGGTCGTGTGGCTCGCGAGCCTGATCGCCTACTTCATCAGCTTCCTGCTGACCCGGGCGCTGTCGCGCTACCGCGAGCTGAGTGCCGACCGGTCGGGTGCGTACCTCACCGGCAAGCCCTCGGCCCTGGCCTCCGCACTCACCAAGATCACCGGAGACATGGGACGTATCCCCAGCAAGGACCTTCGCCAGGTCGAGAACATGAGCGCGTTCTTCTTCGCCACCCCGGCGTTCTCTCGCGACTCGCTCGCCGGCCTGATGAGCTCCCACCCGCCGGTGGAGAAGCGCCTCGAGCAGCTCGCCCACATCTCCGCCGATCTCGGCCGACCCCTCTGAGCCGGCGATGGGACTCTGGGATGCCCTGATGGGCCGATCGAAGCCGGCGCAGGCCGACCTCGATGCTCTGTTCGCGCTGCCCTCGGCAGCGATCACGCTCGACGCCGCCGCGTCGATCAAGCCGACCGGCATCGGGTCGGTGTGCTACCGGCAGACCGAGGGTGCCGCGTTCACCACGATGCAGGCCGACGTGCAGGAGCTCCTCGACGCCGACGGAGGGCCGAAGGTCGAGCGCACGATGGACCAGTACGGCTTCACGTGGCTCGTCGTCCAGCACGACCCCGAGGACGTCGGCGGGCTGGTGACCGACCTCCACGCCGTCAACAGCACCCTCGTCGACAACGGGTTCGGACCGCAGCTGCTCTGCTCGGTGGTCGACTTCGTCACTGCCGACGACAGGGCGCTCGGGCTCGTCTACCTCTACAAGCGCGGGACCTTCTACCCGTTCGCCCCGGCCGCCGAGCCGCGCCGTGACAACACCCTCGAGCTCCAGGTGCGGGGCATCGTCACCGACGACCTCCCGATCGAGAAGGACCTGGGCCGCTGGCTCGCGATCTGGGGCGCTCCCGGGCTCGGCGGCGGCACTCGATAGATTCCACCCCGGAGCGTCCGCCTGCCGCGACGCACCGTCGAACCCCGTCTCGCGAGGATCCCCATGAGCATCGACACCCTGGATCGTGACGCGCTCGGCTCGCTGCTGTCCGAGCAGCGCGCCGCCTACGAGGACCTGCGTGCGCGCGGGCTCACGCTCGACCTGACACGGGGCAAACCGTCCAGCGAGCAGCTGGACCTCTCCAACGGGCTCCTCGACCTGCCCGGCAAGGACGACTTCCGGGCCGCCGACGGCACCGACACCCGCAACTACGGTGGTCTGGAGGGCCTCCCGGAGCTTCGCGAGATCTTCGCCGAGCTCCTCGGGATCCCCGTCCCGCAGCTGCTCGCGCAGGGCAGCTCGAGCCTGACCCTGATGTACCAGACCGTCGCCTGGGCCATGCTGCACGGATTCACCGACTCTCCACGGCCGTGGGGGGCCGAGGAGACCGTCCGCTTCCTTTGCCCGGTGCCCGGGTACGACCGCCACTACGCACTGCTGGAGTCCCTCGGGATCGAGATGGTGCCGGTCGACATGACCGACGACGGCCCTGATGCGGACGCGATCGCGTCGCTGGTGGCCGACGACCCGACCATCAAGGGCATGTGGCTCGTCCCGACCTACGCCAACCCGACCGGTGGGGTGACCTCGCCGGAGGTCGCCGCGCGCCTCACGGCGATGCCGGCCGCGGCCCCCGACTTCCGGATCTTCTGGGACAACGCCTACGCCGTGCACCACCTGAGCGACGACGAGCTGAAGTCGGCCGATGCGCTCGCGCTGGCGGCTGCCGGTGGACACCCCGAGCGGGTCCTCGTCTTCGCCTCCACCTCCAAGATCACCTTCGCCGGGTCGGGAGTCTCGTTCTTCGGCAGCTCGCCGAGGAACGTCGCCTGGTTCAAGAGCCACCTCAAGTTCGCGTCGATCGGGCCCGACAAGGTCAACCAGCTGCGCCATGTGCGGTTCCTCCGCGACGCCGACGGGGTCCGCTCCCTGATGCGCCAGCACCGCGACCTCATCTCGCCCAAGTTCGCGGTCGTCGAGGAGGTGCTCTCGTCCCGGCTCGCTCCGTACGACGTCGCCACCTGGACGCATCCGCGCGGCGGCTACTTCGTGAGTCTCGACGTCGTCGACGGCACCGCCGCCCGGGTGGTCGAGCTCGCCAAGGGCGCCGGGATCGCCCTGACGCCGGCCGGTGCCTCGTTCCCGTACGGGCGCGACCCGCGCGACCGCAACATCCGGATCGCGCCGACGTACCCGTCGCTCGACGACCTGCGCCTGGCCATGGAGGGCCTCGCGACGTGCGTGCTGCTCGCGGCGGCCGAGAAGGCGCTGGCCTGACCGGTGCGTGTGCTGGTCGCCCCCGATGCGTTCGCGGGCACGCTGCGTGCACCGGAAGCCGCGGAGGCCATCGCCGAGGGCTGGCTCCGTACCGCGCCCGACGACGTGATGACGCTCGTGCCGATGTCGGACGGAGGCCCCGGGTTCGTCGACGTCCTCCACGCCTCCCTCGGCGGTGAGCGCCTCCTCGTCTCCGGAGTACGCGGGCCGCTCGGGGCGCTCGTGGAGGCGCCGCTGCTCCTCGTGGACGGCCTCGACGGCCGGTCGACCGCCTACGTGGAGTCGGCGACCGCGTGCGGTCTCGAGGCCGACCCCCGGCGCAGCCCCGAGGACGCGTCGACGTACGGCGTGGGCCAGCTGGTCACCGCGGCCGTCGACGCCGGGGCCGCCCGCGTCGTGGTCGGACTCGGTGGGAGCGCGACCACCGACGGCGGCGCGGGGATGCTCGCGGCCCTGGGCGCACGGGCCGACGTCGCGCTGGACGCTGGCCCCCGTGGCCTGACCGGGGTCGGCCAGGTGGACGTCACCGCGGCGAGCGAGCGGCTCGGAGACGTGGAGCTCGTCGCCGCCACCGACGTACGCAACCCGCTGCTGGGCCTCCTGGGCGCGGCGCGGACGTTCGGGCCGCAGAAGGGGCTCGACGACGCTGCCGTCATCAGGGTCGACGGGATCCTCGACGCTTTCGTGGTCGCGGTGTGCGGTCCAGGCCCGGCGCAGCGTCGCGTGGCCGATCGGCCGGGCGCCGGTGCGGCAGGCGGACTCGGGTTCGCCCTGCAGCTGCTCGGCGCCACCGTCGAGCCCGGCATCGGCATGGTCGCGCAGGCGGTGGGCCTCGCCGACCGCGCGCGCGAGAGCGACCTGGTGCTGACGGGAGAGGGCGCCTTCGACGTCACGTCGCGCGAGGGCAAGGTCGTCTACGGGGTCGCGGAGATCGCCGGCGGCGCGCTGCGGCCGTGCGTCGTCCTCGCCGGCCGGGTCGAGGTGGGAGCACGCGAACGCCGCGCGATGGGGATCGAGGCGGCGTACGCGATGGTCGACGTCGTGGGGGAGGCCGACTCCCTCGGCCGGCCGGCGGAGTCGCTGCGTCGGCTTGCCGAGCGGGTGGCGCGGACCTGGTCCGACCGCTGAACGGTCAGGTGGCCCTGTCGGACCCGCGACGTAGGGTAGGACGAGCCTTGCGGCACTGCGGCGTGATCCGAGTGTCGAGGTGACGTACGGTGGAATGAGACGGCGGGACCCTGCGTTCGACGTGGACAGCGCGCTCCATCCGGGCGGACCCGCACCAGAGACTTCGGGAGAACACATGACCGTGCAGAGCACCGACACCAGCGAGACCCTGACCGGTGTCAATCTTTCCGACGGCGCCGCCGCCAAGGTGAAGAGCCTCCTCGAGCAGGAGGGGCGCAACGATCTCGCACTCCGGATCGCGGTGCAGCCGGGCGGGTGCTCGGGTCTGCGCTACCAGCTCTTCTTCGACGAGCGCACGCTCGACGGCGACGAGACCCGTGAGTTCGACGGTGTCTCGTTGGTCGTCGACCGGATGAGCGTCCCCTACCTCCACGGCGCGACGATCGACTTCGTCGACACCATCGAGAAGCAGGGCTTCACCATCGACAACCCCAACGCGACGGGCTCCTGCGCGTGCGGAGACTCGTTCCACTGAGTCTCTGAGCCGGCCCTCCGGGGCGCTGACGTCACGACGGCCGTCCGAGTTTCTTCGGGCGGCCGTCGTCGTCGCTGCGCGGGTGTACGGTCATTCGATGCGAACTGGTACGGCTTTGAGTCGGTCAGCGGTCGCGGCTCTTCTGGGTGTGCTGCTCGCGACGGCCAGCCCCGCATACGCCGTCGGCGCACGAACGGCCCAGGAGGCCCCTGAACGCCCTCCTGGGCCGACGCGCGTCATGGTTGCCGGTGACTCCATCACACAGGGCCGCGCAGGTGACTACACCTACCGATACTGGCTCTGGCGCGGTCTTCGGTCGGTCGGGTCCACGATCGACCTCGTCGGCCCACGCCGGACCCTGGCGTACGACAAGACGAGCTATCTCGTGCCCGGTTTCGACCAGGACCACGCCGCGATGGCGGGGGCGACGACGGCTTCCCTCCTCGGTGGGGTCACCGAGGAGGTTGCGACACACCGACCTGATGTCGTCGTCCTGCTCATCGGCTTCAACGATCTGCGGATCCGTACGCCAGAGGCCGCCGCGGCGAACATCCGGACCTACGTCGAGCGGGTGCGTGCCGTCGACCCTGCGGTGGACCTGGTGATCGGCCAGGTCATGACCGGCATGAACCTCTCGACCGGCGCCCGAGACCGCGTACGAGAGACCGAGACGTTCAACGCGCTCGTCGCCGGTCTGGTGTCCGGGCTGAACACCCCGGACTCCCGCGTGACTGTCGCCCGGACAGCGCAGGGCTGGGACCCTCGGGTGCACACCTGGGACGGCATCCACCCGACGCCGACGGGGCAGACGCGGCTCGCCCAGCGCGTGGCCGACGGGCTTGTCGAGATCGGCGCCCTCTCTCGGCGTCCAGCGATCGATGCGGCGGTCTCGTGGCCGGCGAGGTTCGTCGTGAGCGGGCGAGGGACTAACCGGCGGATCGACCTCTCGTGGGACAGCACCACGATCGACGGTTGGTCGAACCGACTGCGGCACCGCCTGGTCGCGCCGCGGCTCGGCGCCTGGGTGACGACCTCGTGGGCGTCCGGCCAGACTCGATCGGTGACAGCACTGAGCGCCGGGGGGACCTACGAGGTCCAGGTGCAACCGCGGCGCGGCGCGATGATCGGCGCGTGGTCGGTGCCTATCCGGGTGCGCGCCACCGGGAGGGTCCCGCACAGGGTCCGCGGAGCGTCGGCCTCCTGGCGACGCGCCTCGCTGCGGGTGCGCTGGCGTGAGGCCGTCGTGTCGGACACCTACTCGCTGGCATACCGCAGCCGCACGGCTGCCGGCTCGTGGTCGACGTGGCGCAAGGCGTCTCGCGCCGGCCACCGCGCGAAGCTGGGCGTCCCGCGCCGTGCGATCATGGCGCAGGTCCGGATCACCGCCCGCAACGGCTACCTCACTGGGCCGGTCCGGACGCTCCGGACCACGCGCCCACGGTGACCATGCCTCGCCCTGGGCGAGGCTTCGCGACTATCGTGGGCGCGCACGCGTCCCGATTCGAGGAGCTCCGTTGAAGATCGCCGTATCCGGTTCCATCGCGAACGACCACCTGATGACCTTCAGGGGGCGCTTCTCCGACTCGCTCGTCGTCGACCAGCTCGACAAGATCTCGCTGTCCTTCCTCGTCGAGGACCTCGACGTACGCCGGGGAGGGTGCGGAGCCAACATCGCCTTCGGTCTCGCGGCGCTCGGCGAGGAGCCGGTCCTGATCGGGGCCGTGGGAGAGGACTTCGACGACTACCGCTCGTGGCTGGAGCGTCACGGTGTGGACTGCTCCGGTGTCCACGTGTCCGAGACCAAGCACACGGCACGGTTCGTCTGCACCACCGACGCCGCGCAGGCCCAGATCGCCACGTTCTACGCCGGGGCGATGGGCGAGGCCAGAGAGATCGAGCTCAAGCCGATCCATGACCGCGTGGGCGGCTGGGACATCGTCCTCATCGGTCCCGACGACCCCGAGGGCATGGTCCGCCACACCGAGGAGAGCCGTGCCCGTGGCTACCGCTTCGCCGCCGACCCGTCGCAGCAGCTCGCCTTCGCCGACGGCGCCCTGATCCGGTCGCTGATCGACGGTGCCGCCTACCTCTTCAGCAACGAGTACGAGGCCGCGCTCACGGAGAAGAAGACCGGGTGGAGCGCCGGCGAGATCCAGCAGCGGGTCGGGACCCGCGTGGTGACCCGCGGCGCAGACGGGGTCAGCGTCTACGAGGCCGACGGCTCGGTCATCGACGTCCCCGCCATCGCGGGGGTCACGCCCGTCGACCCCACCGGAGTCGGCGACGCCTTCCGGGCCGGCTTCCTCGCCGGGCTCGGCGTCGACCTCCCGCACGAGCAGTGCGCGCAGCTGGGTTGCGCCCTGGCCGCGAGCGTCGTGGAGACCACCGGCACGCAGGAGTACCGCCTCGATCGCGACAGCCTGATGGGCCGTCTGCGGACGCAGTACGGCGACGCGGCGGCCAGCATCGTAGTCGACCGTCTGCCCCGGTTCCGAGGGGACCTCTGAAGGTCAGTCCGACGGCTCTGGAGTAGGGTGCTGATGTTCGTGGTACGGACCTCAGGCGTTGCGTCAGCGGCGACGAGGACGCGCACCACGGTGTGATTCGAATCGAGCCAGAAAGGCGCCTGGTGGGTCAGGAACTCTTCGCGCGCGGCAAGCGGGCACAAGGCGAACGTCGTCGACCGGTCAGGTCGAAGACGCTCGGGCTCGGCTTCGTCGCTGCTGCGATCGTGCTGCTCAGTGGCTGTTCGCCAGACGATCCGAGCGCGTGGGGCCGCTTGGCGCTCCCGATCGGAGCCAGTGATCGTGTCGACGCCATGTTCGTCCTGTGGGTCGGCGCCTGGATCGCCTCCGCGGTCGTGCTCGTGCTCGTCCTGGGGCTGATCCTGTGGGTGATGGTCCGCTACCGTCGCCGGCCGGGCAACGAGGTGCCCTCGCAGCTCCGCTACCACCTCCCGCTGGAGGTCCTCTACACGGTGGCGCCGGTGATCGTCGTGGCGATCTTCTTCGCCGAGACCGTCACCGCCCAGAACAAGATGCTGGAGCGGGTCGAGGAGCCGGACCACACGATCACGGTCGTCGGCAGCAAGTGGCAGTTCACGTTCAACTACCTCGGTGAGGAGGCGACCGCCGGTCAAGACGTCTTCGACTACGGCGACACCTCCAACCCCACCGAGCTGTGGCTGCCCGTGGACGAGTCGGTCCAGTTCAACCTCGTCTCGCCGGACGTCATCCACTCGTTCTGGATCCCCGAGTTCTACTTCAAGATGGACGTCATCCCCGGCAAGGAGAACTCCTTCGACGTCACCCCGACGCGTGAGGGTGTCTTCACCGGTCGGTGCGCCGAGTTCTGCGGGCTCTACCACACCCGCATGATCTTCAAGGTTCACGTGGTCTCGCGTGACGAGTACGACGCCCACCTGCAGCAGCTTCAGGCGGCCGGGCAGATCGGTCAGCCCGAGGGCGGTGCCGAAGCCAGCCGGATCGCCGGGCTCGCCGAGGTGCAGAACCTAGAGACAGGAGAGTAGGAGTGACTGCAGTCGCAGAACCCCAGGCTGGGGCGACGCCTGAAGAGGTCACCCCGCCGAAGCCGTTGGGCAAGCGCGTCGTCGCCATGCTGACGACCACCGATCACAAGCAGATCGGCACGATGTACCTCGTCGCGTCGTTCGCGTTCTTCCTGATCGGCGGCATCCTCGCGCTGCTCATCCGTGCCGAGCTTGCTGTCCCCGGCACGCAGGTCGTCGACGAAGAGACCTACAACCAGCTCTTCACGATGCACGGCACGATCATGCTCCTCATGTTCGCGACGCCGTTGTTCGTCGGCTTCGCCAACTGGATCATGCCGCTCCAGATCGGTTCGCCCGACGTCGCGTTCCCGCGGCTCAACATGTTCAGCTTCTGGCTGTTCCTGTTCGGCAGCTCGGTCGCGGTCGGCGGCTTCTTCGTGCCTGGCGGCGCGGCCAGCTTCGGCTGGTTCGCCTACACGCCGCTGTCCGACTCGGTCAACTCACCGGGCATCGGCGGAGACATGTGGACCCTTGGCCTGTACATGTCCGGCCTGGGCACCATCCTCGGCGCGGTCAACTTCGTCACCACCATCTTCACGATGCGCGCCCCCGGCATGACGATGTTCCGGATGCCGATCTTCACCTGGAACGTGCTGGTCACCAGCCTCCTGGTTCTGATCGCGTTCCCGATCCTCGCCGCCGCGCTGCTCGCGCTCTTCGCCGACCGGCAGCTCGGCACCCACGTGTTCGACCCAGCGACAGGGGGGCCGGTTCTCTGGCAACACTTGTTCTGGTTCTTCGGGCATCCGGAGGTCTACATCATCGCGTTGCCGTTCTTCGGCATCGTCAGTGAGATCCTCCCCGTCTTCAGCCGCAAGCCGATCTTCGGCTACATCGGTCTGGTCGCGGCGACGCTGGCGATCGCGGCACTGTCGGTCGCGGTGTGGGCCCACCACATGTTCGTGACCGGGTCGGTCGACCTCGCGTTCTTCTCGTTCATGACGTTCCTGATCGCCGTACCGACAGGCGTGAAGTTCTTCAACTGGATCGGCACGCTATGGGGCGGATCCATCAGCTTCGACACGCCGCTGGTGTTCTCGCTCGGGTTCCTCGCCACCTTCCTCTTCGGTGGCCTGACCGGCATCATCCTGGCGTCGCCGGCGCTGGACTTCCAGCTGTCCGACACCTACTTCGTCGTCGCGCACTTCCACTACGTCGTGTTCGGTACCGTCGTCTTCGCGATGTTCGCCGGGTTCTACTACTGGTGGCCGAAGTGGACCGGGCACATGCTCAACGAGCGACTCGGCAAGATCCACTTCTGGTTGCTGTTCATCGGCTTCCACATGACGTTCCTGGTGCAGCACTGGCTCGGTGTCGAAGGCATGCCGCGTCGATACGCCGACTACTCGCCGTCCGACGGCTTCACGATGCTCAACCAGGTGTCCACGATCGGTGCGGCGGTCCTCGCGATCTCGACGCTGCCGTTCTTCTACAACGTGTGGGTCTCGCGTCACAACCCCAAGGTCGGCGTCGACGACCCGTGGGGCTGGGGCCGCTCGCTCGAGTGGGCGACCTCCTCCCCGCCGCCGCGGCACAACTTCACGTCGCTGCCTCGGATCCGGTCGGAGAGCCCTGCATTCGACCTGCATCACCCTGAGCTGTCGATGCTCGAGCATGCCGAGAACGACTTCGACAGCCCGCTCGCCGACGCCCCGAACCTCTCGGGGCACGAGGAGGCGATGCGCGAACAGGCCGACAACAAGCGTGAGGATGGTGGCAGCCGGTGAAGGCCGAGGCCTGGATCATCGCATCGATCTCCGTCTTCCTGGTGATCGTGTCACCGATCTACTGGATCGCCTCAGGCGACCCGACCGGGACGACAGCCCTGGTCATGGCCGCGCTGCTGGGTCTCCTGCTCACCTTCTTCCTGGGTGTGGTCGCCAAGCAGATCCCCGCGCGCCTCGAGGACCGCGACGACGGTGAGATCGCTGAGGGTGCGGGCGAGTACGGCTTCTACCCTCCGTGGAGCTGGTGGCCGCTGTGGGCGGCCCTGGCGATGCTGGCCATCATCCTCGGCCTGATCTTCGGCTGGTGGCTCGTCGTGATGGCGCTCCCGTTCGGAGTCATCGCCCTGGTCGGCTGGATCTACGAGTACTACCGCGGGCTCTACGCGCACTGATCCACGCGCCGGACAGACTTCGTACGGCCTCTCAAGGTAGCGATTGCTACCCTGAGAGGCCGTATGTCTGTTTCGTAGGGGGATCATGAAGAGACAAACCGGTCAGCGCGCGCTGCACGGTGGACGCCGATGGCTCGGCGTCCTCGTTGCGGGTGCTCTCATGGCGGGGTGCAGCGCCGTCGGCGGCAGCTCCGAGGGGGCAGGCGCCGAAGACGCGGAAGCCGATAACGCTGGCGACTCCAACGCCTCGTCGTCGCCGTCGCCCACGCCGGCGACCGAGGTGACCATGAACGTCGAGGAGGGTGCCCGCGCCGTCCCGGTGGACACCGCGATCACCGTGGGAGCGACCAACGGCACGATCACGGCAGTGTCGGCCTACTTCGGCAAGCGCGCGACCAAGAAGTCCTCTGTTGCCGGCGATCTGACGGCCGACGGGAGTGCCTGGACGGCCAAGGGTCTCCTCGAGCCCGGCAAGCGCTACACGGTCGCCGTCAGCACCCGTGACGAGGACGGCAACGTCGACACGACGACCCGTACCTTCCGGACCCAGTCTCTGACGCTCGACCAGCAGGCGTACGCCTCCATCTCGCCGAGGAGCGGCGCCACCGTCGGCGTGGCGATGCCGATCATCGTCCGATTCGACCTCCCGGTGTCGCGGCGGGCCGAGGTCGAGAAGCGCCTCGCAGTGACGTCTACACCGAAGGTGGAGGGCACCTGGAGCTGGATCAGCGACTCCGAGGTCCACTTCCGTCCGAAGAGATACTGGCCGGCAGGCACCACGGTCAAGGTCCACGCAGGCATCAACGGCGTCCGTACGGCCAAGGGCGTGTGGGGCCAGGAGGACCGCGACACCAGCTTCTCGGTCACCAAGCGTGCGGTGACGACGGTGGTGGACGTCGCGCGGCACAAGGCGACGGTCAGGATCAACGGCAAGGTCGCGCGGGTGATCCCGGCGACCACCGGCAAGCCCGGCTTCCAGACCCGCAACGGCACCAAGGTGATCATGGAGAAGTATCCCGTCAAGCGGATGGACGCCGCGACGACGGGCATCGCCGAAGGCTCGTCGGAGTACTACAACATCGAGAACGTCCGGTATGCGATGCGAGTGACCAACTCCGGTGAGTTCATCCACGCCGCGCCGTGGTCCGTGGGCTCACAAGGCTCGGCGAACGTGAGCCACGGGTGCACCGGCTTGAGCACGAGCAACGCCTCGTGGTTCTACGGGATCTCCCACATCGGGGACCCGGTGAAGTTCATCCGCTCCGACCGCAAGGTTCTCGAGCCGCAGAACGGCTGGACGGACTGGAACGTCTCGTACGCCCAGTTCGCGAAGGGCTCGGCCCTCTCCTGACCCCTCCGCCCCGCGGGTCACGGTCTGCGCCGCGCGGGGC
>NZ_JARBCJ010000105.1:0-11470 GCF_028803055.1 Mumia sp. | reverse complement strand
AAGCGCGTTGAGAGCCGCGGCGATCTCCGTGATCCGGCGCTCCGTGTCACGGCGTCCCGGCGCCGGCTCGACGTGCATCACGACGCCGTCGCACGTCACGACGATCGGGCGGCGGCCGAGCTCCGAGGCAGCCGGCGGAGCGTCCGCGCCTGCGGCGAACTCCGGCATCCAGGGCGCCGCGTCGCCGACCTCAGGACACCGTCGACGCCCGATGCGCCAGAACGTGCCGCCCGCCCGGAGGATGTCCATGAACCATCATGACACTCCGATCCGCGGCCGACGCCGCGATGGAGATCGGCTGATCGGTGGGAGTCGCCCGTACGCCGCGCGCCTCGCGTCGTGCTCGGGCCTGTAGCCTCTGCGCTGCAAACCCCGTCGTGAGCAGGAGATGGACCGCCATGCCCGAATCGGCCGAGCTCGAACCCCTCACGCCCACCTGGTCGGAGTTGGGTGCCGGGGTCGCTGCGGTCGTGAACGTGGCTCTCATCCTGCTGGTGGTCGTTCAGCTGCTGCGGGGTCGGCTGACGGTGCCGTACGGGATTCTCGGCTGGGTCGTTCTGCTCGCCGTGCCCGTTGTCGGACCGATTCTGGTCTTGACGTGGCAGGCTCGGGTCGCCCGGCGCCTCGAGCAGTCGCAGCAGTCCGTCGCCTGACGGGCTCTCACACTCGCCGGTCGACGGCCGCGCACGGTCACGACATCTCGGCGTCGGAAACGGGACGAGGCCGGCTCCCCTCGGGAACCGGCCTCGGACTTGCGGTGATGCTGGTGGGCGATACTGGGTTTGAACCAGTGACCTCTTCCGTGTCAGGGAAGCGCTCTCCCGCTGAGCTAATCGCGCGAGGTGGAGACGGGAATCGAACCCGTGTGCACGGCTTTGCAGGCCGTTGCCTCACCACTCGGCCACTCCACCATTAAAAGGTCGAGTCCAACCTCTCGAGCGGATGACGGGATTCGAACCCGCGACCCTCACCTTGGCAAGGTGATGCGCTACCAGCTGCGCTACGTCCGCTTGTCTCTCCGGTGCGTTCCCCGGCGACGGATGAAACTTTAGCGGATGGGTTCAGGTGGTCCAAACGGGGGGTCGCCCACGCACGTTAACGTGGCGTCATGCGCGCCTGGATCAACGGAAGAACGCTGGAATCCCCACACGAACCCGCTCTCGGGGTCCTCGACCACGGCCTCGTCGTCGGCGACGGCGTCTTCGAGACGATCAAGGTCGTCGACGGTGTCCCGTTCGCTCTCACCCGTCACCTCGAGCGGTTGGCCCGCTCGGCCGGTGGTCTCGGCATCGGAGAGCCGGACCTCGACCTCGTACGCCGTGGAGTGGAGGCAACAGTCGAGGGGCAGACGATCCCGTTCGGTCGGATCCGGATCACCGTCACCTCCGGGCCTGGTCCGCTCGGCTCGCCGCGCGGGGACCAGGGGCAGACGCTCGTGGTCGTGACCGAGCCGTCCACGCCACCTCCGGCGACGACCGCGATCGCGACCGTGCCCTGGGCGCGCAACGAGCGTGGCGCCTTGAGCGGCCTCAAGACCACCTCGTACGCCGAGAACGCGCTGATGGTCGAGCACGCGCTCCGTCACGGCGCGTCGGAAGCCGTCATGGCCAACACCGCCGGCCTGCTCTGCGAGGGCACCGGGTCCTGCATCTTCTACGTCCTCGACGGCCAGCTCGTGACGCCCACCCTCGAGTCGGGGTGCCTGGCAGGCGTCACGCGGGCACTGGTCCTCGAGTGGTGCCGGGACGAGATCGACGTCGTCGAGCGCGACGAGCCGATCGCGGTGCTGCAGCGTGCCGACGAGGTCTTCCTCGCCGGCACGACGCGCGACGTCCAGGGCATCCACCGGGTCGACGACCGCGAGCTGCCCGCCCCGGGACCGGTTACTGCGCTGGCAGCGAAGATCTTTGCGCGACGCTCGGCGGAGACGGTCGACCCGTGACCGGATCCTCGACGATCGTGCGGCGGCGCGACAGCGCGTAGACGCAGAGGCCGCCGACGTACGCGCCCAGGGTGCCGAGCGTCAGGTCGCCGAGCGTGTCGGTGTAGGCAGTCACCAGCTCGGAGGAGTGGCGGACGAACGCGACGTACTCCCCGGCCTCCCAGGCGACGGCCGTCACAGGCCCGAAGGCGAGCGCCCTCTCGGTCACGGCACTCAGAGCCGCGTCACGGGGGAGCGTGAGGACGACGAAGCCGGCGGTCAGCAGACCCCAGTTCATGAAGTGCATCCAGTCGTCGAACCACCAGACGGTGTCGAAGAGGTCGAGGCGGTTGCCGAGGGTGTCGGTGAGCCAGGGGAGGGTGATCAGCAGGTCGCCCAGCCACGGGTACGCCGTGCCGCGAGGCCGCCACAGCCACCACCACAGCAGCGGCACGATGGCGGCGCCGAGGGGATACGCGACCGCTCGGAACCCCATCGCCTTGCCGCGAAGGTTCCCGAGATCGGGGTACGCGACGGCGACGAGGAGGAGGACGACGAGCAACGCTTTGGCGCCGATGTCAAGGACGGCGAGGGTACGGCGCGACGAGCCAGACCCGGATTTCGGAGAGGTCATGCGCGTACGCTAGTCTCTGTGTCGTCCCGCTCCGGTGGGACGTCCGAGCGGGCGATTGGCGCAGTGGTAGCGCGCTTCGTTCACACCGAAGAGGTCACTGGTTCGAACCCAGTATCGCCCACCAGCAGCACCGCAGGTCAGAGGTCGGTTCCCGAAGCGGAGCCGGCCTCGTGCCGTTCCAGGGGCCGACCCGATCGGTCGAACGCTGATGAAGGGACTCGATGTGGACGTCTTCATCATCGGGGTGACCGGGGGAGTCGGACGGTTGCTGACCCAGGAGCTCCGTGGTCGGGGCGCCTCGGTGCGCGGGCTCGTACGCCGACCTGGACAACGGGCCGATCTCGCGGCGTCGGGTGTCGACGCCGTCGTCGGTGACCTGACGACGTTGTCCCAGGAAGACCTGGCGCCTGCGTTCGGCTCTGTCGACGCGGTCGTCTTCGCGACGGGCTCGAACGGCGGTTCTCGAGCGGTCACCGATGCGCTCGACGCCGACGGGCTCCGAAAGACCGTGGGCGCCATGCGCCTGGCGGGCATCGACCGTCTGCTGCACGTGTCCGTGATGCCCGAGGCATGGCGAGAGCGCGGTCTCGATGCTGAGACCGAGCACTACTTCGCCGTGAAGAAGGAAGCCGACATCTTCCTCAGCCACAGCGATCTGGACTGGGTGATCCTTCGGCCCTCGATGCTGCACGACCGCGATGGTCTCGGTCGTGTGTCACTCGGCCCGGCCGAGAGGCACGAGGAGATCGCTCGCGCCGACGTCGCGAGCGTCCTGGCTGGACTTCTGTACGAACACCGCATCGGCCGACAGGTCCTCGAGCTCAACCAGGGGACCACGCCGGTCGCTGCCGCCATAGCTGCGAACGTCCGCTAGCGGGCTGCCCGTCAATCGAAGACCGGGAACCGGACGGTCGCGCTTCCCGGCCACGCCGGTGCGGGCTGTCGACCGGTGCCGATGAGCGTGACGTCCAGGTCCGTCCACGACGACGGGAGGGGCTCGTCGACGAGGGCCTCGACCGTCGCTCGCGCGAGCGCGAGGGCGCCGGGCGGTGGCGGCTCGTCGGACAGCAGGTCGAGGTGGTGCACCACGACCTCGACGGCCCAGACAGCCAGGTAGTCGCCAGGAGCGAAAACGTGCCCCTGCCGCGCACGCGGGCGCTCGCCGAGTGCGAGGACCCCGCGGCGCAGCGCTGCGGCGACGTCGCGGAGCTGGGCTGTCGCCGAGGCCGGTCGTGCGTACGCCATGGTGCGACGGCGTTGCGACATCAGCTCCGGGACAGGGTCGTCGGTCGCGTACTCGACGACGAAGGCCGTCCAGTAGCTGGCCGCATCGACCGTGGGCTCTGAGTCGACCGAGGACACCAGGCCCCCGAGCATCTCCTGCCATCCGCCGATGACGTGGACCACGACGTCGAGGCGACTCCAGCCGTGGCAGCGAGAGGCGCCGAGCAGCTCGTACTCGCTCAGAGCGTCGACGGCACGCACGAACGCGTCGATCGTGTCGAGGCACGCAGCGCGGCCGTCGTCGAGCGGGACGGTGAGCGTCATGCAGGAAATGTAGCCGTCGACAAGGTCTTGACCTCGGCACTTGTTTTTTGCAAGTGTGACGGAACCGCAAGACGCACGACCTACCCATGAGGGAGACCCCACGATGACCGCGATGTTCGTCAACCTGCCGGTGACCGACCTGGAGCGCGCGAAGGCGTTCTACACAGCGCTCGGGTTCACCATCAACCCAGCCTTCTCCGATCACAACGCTGCCTGCGTCGTGGTCGAGGAGGACCACAGCTACGTCATGATCCTGGTGCGCGACTACTTCCAGACCTTCACCGATCTCCCGCTCGGTGACCCGGCCGCGAGCCCAGCCTCGTCCACCGCGATCTTCGTCGACACGCGGGAGGAGGTCGACGCGGCCGTCGCCAACGGCATCGGTGCCGGCGGCTCCGAGCCTCGTCCCCCTGCGGACTACGGCTTCATGTACCAGCGTGGGCTCGCCGACCCCGACGGCAACATCATCGAGTTCGGCTACATGGACAAAGCCGCCGCCGAGCAAGGTCCCGAGGCCTTCATGGAGCAGCAGGCCTGAGGTCGATGGCGCCACGCGACTACGGGCAGTGGTGCGGCATCACGCGAGCCCTGGAGCTGGTGGGTGAGCGCTGGGCCCTCCTCATCGTCCGCGACCTGCTCGTCGGGCCGCGCCGCTACGGAGAGCTTGCCGCGGGACTTCCCCGGATCCCGAGCAACGTCCTGGCGGCACGGCTCAAGGAGCTCCAGGCGGCCGGCATCCTCCGCCGGGTCCCGCGCTCGCGGGTCATCGTCTACGAGCTGACGCCCTTCGGACGCGAGCTGGAGCCCGTCGTGCTGGCCCTCGGCGCGTGGGGCTTCAAGGCGATGGACGAGCCACGAGAGGAGCAGGTCGTCACGCCCGACTCGTTGACCATGACCCTGCGGACCGCCTTCCGGCCGCAGGTGGCCCTGGAGCTGCCGGCGACCGCCAACGCGGCACGCCTCGGTCCCGCCGAGCTGCTCGTGCGGGTGGACGGCTCCACGCTCCAGGTCACACGTGGAGACTGGCCGGTCGACCTGGCGTTCGCGGCGGGACCCGGCCTCCGTCGGCTCATCTCCGGCGAGCTCGCTCCCGACCGAGCGCTCGCCACGGGTGAGATCGAGGTCCTCCGTGGCCGCGGTGATCTCCTCGCTCGCTTCGCGAGCACGTTCCACCTCGCCGCGTGACCCACGGCCTCACACCGTCCGCGGGTCGAACCCGAACGGCAGCTCGAGCCGGTGAGCGCGCATGAAGTCCTCGTCGGAGAGCAGCTTGCGGGTGTCGCTGTCGGCGGCCACGACCCCGTCGGCGAGCACCACCGACCGGGGGCAGAGCTCGAGCGCGTACGGGAGGTCGTGGGTGACCATCAGCACCGTGACCGACAGCGAGCGCACGATGTCGGCAAGCTCGCGGCGCGCCATCGGGTCGAGGTTCGACGACGGCTCGTCGAGCACGAGGATCTGCGGCTCCATCGCCAGCACGGTGGCCACCGCCACGCGCCGCCGCTGGCCGAAGGAGAGGTGGTGGGGCGGGCGGTCGGCGTAGTCGGCCATGCCCACCTGGTCCAGTGCGTGCATCACCCGCTGCTCGAGTGCGTCGCCGCGCAGGCCGAGGTTGGCCGGGCCGAACGCGACGTCGGCGCGGACCGTCGCGGAGAACAGCTGGTCGTCGGGGTCCTGGAACACGATGCCGACCCGGCGCCGGATCTCCCGGAAGTTCTTCTTCACCACAGGCAGCCCCGAGACCGCCACCGTCCCCGCACCGGGCAGCAGGATCCCGTTGAGGTGGAGCACGAGCGTGGTCTTGCCCGCGCCGTTGGGTCCGAGGAGGGCGACGCGCTCGCCGGCGTGGATGTGCAGGTCGACGCCGTACAGGACCTGGCTGCCGTCCGGATAGGCGTACGCCAGCCCGCGGACGTCGATGACGGGGACGCTCACGATCGACCGCCCGACGGGTCGTGACCCCGCGACATCATCGCCAGGTGCACCCGCTCGCCACGCTCGTAGGACCGGATGAACAGTGCTGAGGCTGTACGGCCGAGGACGCCCCACTGGCGGATCGAGGAGCCGCGGAAGCCGCGAGACTCGCGGGCGATGCGCATGCGGTGCATCTCGTCGGCGACGACGTCGACGTAACGGATCATGAACGCCATGATCTGGACCATCTCATGGGGGAGCCTCAACCGGCCGAGGCCGGCCAGCAGCTCGTGCGGCTCGGTGGTGGCGGCCAGCGTCAGGCTCGCCGCGACGCCGATCGTGGCCTTGATGAGCAGTGCCGCGGCTGCCTCGAGACCGGGCTCGCTGACCGTGAGGCCGAGGAACGTCGTCGTGGGCCCGGTGGCGATGAACGGCAGCAGGACGGCGAAGACGACGAACGGGACCTCGACGAGCATCCGCGGCAGCAGGAAGCCGAGCGGCACCCGCGCCACGACGATCAGGGCGACGAGCACAGCCGCGTAGGCGGCGAACGCTGGGTACGCCGTCCGAGGTGTGGCGACGACGACGAGCATGAACCCGAGCAGTGCGAGCAGCTTGAGGTGTGCGGGCGCACGGTGCACCGGCGTACGTCCCGGGGCGTGCGTCCTGCGCCGGTGCGCTGATCCCATCGCGAGGTGCTCAGACGGTGTGACGCCCGCGGCGGCGCACGACGAGTGCGACACCTCCGGCGATCACGAGGACCAGGACCGTACCGGTGACGCCGGCCACCGCGCCGGAGAGCCGAGGGTTGTCGATGCCCTTGGTCGAGTAGTCCGACATCGGGCTGTCGGCCGAGGAGCGATGTTCCTCCGCGGTGCCGAGGAACCCCTTGTCACCGGCGACGAACTCCAACCCATCGGGGTGGCTCGAGGCGTAGTAGCTGACGAACCCCGCCAGCACGAGCGCGACGAGGACGCCGACGAGGACGAGGGCTCGGGTCGACACCCGCGTCCGGCGCGCGCTCACGCTGGCGCCCTCTTGGAGGGGCGGAGCTCCAAGGTCCGCGTCGTCAGTGCCGACCGGGCCCCGTAGACGAGGTCCGGACGCACGGCGAGCACGGCGCTGACCACGAGTCCGGTGATCACGGCCTCGCCGAGCCCGATGACGGTGTGCCAGCCGACCATCGCGGTGGCGAGAGACCCCAGCGGGATCGGCGCCTCGCCACCGACGGCGTACAGGCCGGTGAAGGCGAGCGCGGCAGCCGGCACGGACACCAGGGCAGCGAGCGCCGCGGCGGGCGTGACAGACGCCAGCCGGTCCGGCAGCACGGCCTTGATCAGACGGAGGACCAGCCAGCCCACCCCGACGCCGACGAGCCCCATGAGCGTGATGTTGGTGCCGAGCGCTGTGATGCCACCGTCGGCGAAGAGGAGGCACTGGACCAGGAGAACGGTGCTGATGCACAGCACCGCCGTCCACGGTCCGACCAGGACCGCGGCGAGCACGCCTCCGAGGAGGTGCCCGCTCGTGCCGGCCCCGACGGGGAAGTTGATCATCTGGGTGGCGAAGACGAAGGCGGCCACCAGTCCGGCCATCGGGGCGGTCCGGTCGTCCAGCTCACGTCGCGCGCCGCGGAGGGCGAGCGCGAGGCCGGCGACGGCGGCGGCGCCGGTCGCGACCGAGGTGGATGCGTCGAGGAAGCCGTCGGGTACGTGCACCTGACGACTGTAAGTCGAAGGCGAGGGGTCGGCCATGGGGTCTCATGGCCGACCCCTCGGCCCTAGAGGTCGACGCGCTCGTTGTCTGCGCCGTCGTAGGCGTTGCCGGTGATCTTTGCCTTGGCCAGGCTGATCAGAGACGCGACGCGCCCGCCGGGCGTGTCCCAGTACTCGCCGCCCTGGAGGTCGACCCGGATCAGGACGACGTTGGGGTCGTCGGGTCCCTCGGGCATCCATGCCTCCGCGAACGTGTTCCAGAGCTCCTCCAGCTTCACCGGGTCGTCGACGACGGTCGCCGTCCCGTTCAACGACACCCAGGTGCTCGGCGAGGAGAACGTGATGCCCACGTGCGGACGGGCGGTGATGTGGGCGACCTGCCGAGAGTCCCGTGCGGTGATGAACCACATGTCGGCGCTCGGCTCGACCTGCTGGCGGGCCATCGGCCGGCTCGTGATCGTCCCGTCGATGTCCACGGTCGTGAACATCGCGATCCTGAGATCGTCCAGCAGCTCGAGGAGCGTGCTCTGCTCGTCGGTCATGACTCTCCCTCCGTGGCGTGCCGACGAGGTACCCAGCCGGGGCGTCGCCATGCCGCGCGCCTTTCGCGCGCCAGAACAGACCACGACCAAAGGGGTGCGCGGCCACGGCGGCCTTGCAGATAGCATCGAGGCGTCTGTCCGCACCACCTGAGGAGCACCCGTGTCCGAGCTCGTAGTCCTCGTCGTCGGCCCTGACTCCAAGGCCGAGCGCACGGTGACGTCCGGCACGAAGGCGTGGGAGCTGTTCGCCGAGAACCCCGACGTCGTCGCGGCCCGGGTCAACGGTGACCTCAAGGACCTGGCGTACGAGCTGGTGGGCGGCGACGCCGTCGAGCCGGTCGCGATCACCAGCAAGGACGGCCGCGACATCCTGCGGCACTCCACCGCCCACGTGATGGCGCAGGCGGTCCAGCAGCTGTTCCCGGAGGCCAAGCTGGGCATCGGGCCCCCGGTGGAGAACGGCTTCTACTACGACTTCGACGTCGAGACCCCCTTCGTGCCCGAGGACCTGGCCAAGATCGAGTCCCGGATGCGCAAGATCATCAAGGAGAACCAGCGTTTCTCTCGCCGCGCGATCGACGACGCGGAGGCGCGGGTCGAGCTCGCCGACGAGCCCTACAAGCTCGAGCTGATCGGGCTCAAGAGCACTGCGGGCAGCGACGACCTGGACCACGCCGCCGAGGGCGCGAGCGTCGAGGTCGGCTCCGGTGGCCTCACGATGTACGACAACCTCGACCGTCGCGGCGAGCGGGTGTGGACCGACCTGTGCCGCGGACCCCACCTGCCCACCACCAAGCGCATCCCCGCCTTCACGCTCATGCGGAGCGCGGCGGCGTACTGGCGAGGCGACGAGAAGAACAAGCAGCTCCAGCGCATCTACGGCACCGCCTGGGAGTCGAAGGAGGCGCTGGAGGCCTACCTGCACCGGATCGAGGAGGCCGAGCGCCGCGACCACCGCAAGCTCGGCCGCGAGCTCGACCTCTTCAGCTTCCCTGACGAGATCGGCTCCGGGCTCCCCGTCTTCCACCCCAAGGGCGGGGTGATCAAGCGGGAGATGGAGGACTACGTCCGTCGCCGGCACATCGAGGAGGGGTTCCAGTACGTCGGCACCCCGCACATCGCCAAGGAGGAGCTGTTCTACACCTCCGGGCACCTCCCGTACTACGGAGAGGGGATGTTCCCGCCCCTCGACGTCGACGGCATGGACTACCGCCTCAAGGCGATGAACTGCCCGATGCACAACCTGATCTACCGGTCCCGGCAGCGGTCCTACCGCGAGCTGCCGCTGCGGCTGTTCGAGTTCGGCAGCGTCTACCGGCACGAGAAGTCGGGCGTCGTGCACGGCCTGACTCGCGTGCGCGGATTCGCGCAGGACGACTCGCACTCCTACTGCACTCCCGAGCAGGCCCCCGACGAGGTCGAGCACCTGCTGGGCTTCATGCTCAGCGTGCTGCGCGACTTCGGTCTCGACGACTTCTACCTCGAGCTGTCCACCCGCGACGCGGCCAAGGACAAGTTCATCGGGTCGGAGGAGGACTGGACGACCGCGACCAAGGTCCTCGCCGACGTCGCCCTCCGCACCGGGCTCGAGCTCGTGCCCGACCCGGGCGGAGCTGCCTACTACGGTCCCAAGATCTCCGTCCAGGCGCGCGACGCCATTGGCCGGACCTGGCAGATGGGCACCGTCCAGTACGACTTCAACCAGCCCTCCGCCGACCGGTTCAACCTGGAGTACGTCGCCGCCGACGGCTCACGGCAGCAGCCGGTGATGATCCACTCGGCCAAGTTCGGCTCGATCGAGCGGTTCCTCGGGGTGCTCGTCGAGCACTACGCCGGCGCCTTTCCTCCCTGGCTCGCGCCCGTCCAGGCCGTCGCGATCCCAGTCGCCGAGCGGCACGTCGACTACCTGCGCGAGGTAGCGGCGACGCTGCAGGCGCAGGGCATCCGGGTCGAGGTGGACGAGGCCGACGACCGCATGCAGAAGAAGATCCGCAACGCGCAGACGCAGAAGATCCCCTTCATGCTGATCGCGGGTGACGACGACGTCGAGGCCGGCGCGGTGTCGTTCCGCTACCGCAACGGCAGCCAGGACAACGGCGTCGCCCTCGACGATGCGGTCGCCCGCATCGCGCAGGCCATCGCCGACCGGGCCCAGGTATGACGTCTGGACACGACGCCGGCGACTCCGGCCCGTGGGGACGCCCCGAGACCGGATTCGAGGACTTCGACCGGCTCTGGACCCCGCACCGGATGGCCTACATCACCGATACCGGCCCACGCGAGGGGGGCTGCCCGTTCTGCGTGATGCAGCAGCGGCCCGACGAGGAGACGTTGATCGTCGCTCGCGGTGACCACGTCTACACGGTGCTCAACCTGCACCCGTACAACCCGGGTCACCTGATGGTCGTGCCCAACCGCCACGTGGGAGAGCTCGAGGAGCTGACCGACGACGAGGCGTGGGAGCTCACGGCAACCACGCAGCAGGCGTTGCGGGTGCTCAAGCACGTCAGCGCGCCGGCCGCGTTCAACGTCGGCCTCAACCTCGGGGCGGTGGCGGGCGGGTCGTTGTCGCAGCACCTCCACCAGCACGTCGTCCCGCGCTGGATGGGCGACTCCAACTACATCACCGTCACGGGGCACACCAAGGTGATGCCGCAGCTGCTGTCGCAGACGCGTGACCTGCTCGCGAAAGCGTGGAACGCCTGATGCTCGAGAGGTTCCGCGCGACCTGGGCTCGGATCATGTCGCCGATCGCCGACCTGCTGCTCCGACTCGGTGTCAGCCCCGACGCGGTCACGTTCGTCGGGACGCTGGGGGTCACCTCCGCTGCCCTCTGGTTCTTCCCGCGGGGACAGTTCTTCCTCGGTGCCGCCGTGATCACCCTCTTCGTGTTCTCGGACATGATCGACGGCCTCATGGCCCGCAAGTCGGGACGGTCGAGCGCCTGGGGTGCCTTCCTCGACTCCACCCTCGACCGGATCGGCGACGCGGCGGTCTTCGGCGGGCTCGTCCTCTGGTACGCGGGCACGGGGGACGACCTCGTGCTCACGTCCGTCGCACTGTGGTGCCTGGTCGGCGGGCAGCTGACCTCGTACGCCCGTGCCCGGGCGGAGTCGCTCGGCATGGAGGCCAAGGGCGGCATCGCCGAGCGCTCGGACCGGCTCGTCGCGATCCTCATGATGACCGGCCTGTCGGG
>NZ_JARBCJ010000104.1:0-11647 GCF_028803055.1 Mumia sp. | reverse complement strand
GGGACGAAGAGATAGTCCACCACCGAGCCGCTGTTGGTCATGTCTTCAGTGTGCACCTCTTGGCGGAGGATGTGACCCACGTGACTCCGCTCACGTGGGTGTTACTCGTCGGTCACGAGGAACTAACCTAAGCCGCATGGCCGACTCGACCCACCGTGATCGCCCCTGGGTGATGCGCACGTACGCCGGACACTCCTCGGCGACGGACTCCAACGCGCTCTATCGACGCAACCTCGCCAAGGGGCAGACCGGTTTGTCGGTCGCCTTCGACCTCCCGACCCAGACGGGCTACGACCCCGACCACGAGCTGAGCCGGGGAGAGGTGGGCAAGGTCGGCGTGCCGATCCCCGACCTCGGCGAGATGCGCCGTCTCTTCGACGGAATCCCGTTGAAGACGATGAACACCTCGATGACGATCAACGCGACGGCGATGTGGCTGCTCGCGATGTATCAGGTCGTCGCCGAGGAGCAGGCGCACGACGCCGGCGAGGACCCGCAGGAGTGGGTCGGGCAGCTCGCCGGGACCACGCAGAACGACATCATCAAGGAGTACCTGTCGCGCGGGACGTACGTCTTCCCGCCGGAGGCGTCGATCCGGCTGACGACCGACATGATCGCCTACACGGTCGTCACCATGCCGAAGTGGAACCCGCTCAACATCTGCAGCTACCACCTGCAGGAGGCCGGCGCTACCCCGGTGCAGGAGCTCGCGTACGCCCTGTCGACCGCGATCGCCGTGCTGGATGCCGTCCGCGACGCCGGTCAGGTGCCACCGGAGGAGTTCGAGAAGGTCGTCGGTCGGATCTCGTTCTTCGTCAACGCCGGGGTGCGGTTCGTCGAGGAGACGTGCAAGATGCGCGCCTTCGGCCGGCTGTGGGACGAGATCACCCGCGAGCGGTACGGCGTGCAGGACCCGAAGATGCGCCGGTTCCGCTACGGCGTCCAGGTCAACTCCCTCGGGCTCACCGAGGCGCAGCCCGAGAACAACGTGCAGCGCATCGTGCTGGAGATGCTCGGGGTGAGCCTGAGCAAGGACGCCCGTGCGCGCGCGATCCAGCTCCCTGCGTGGAACGAGGCCCTCGGTCTCCCGCGCCCGTGGGACCAGCAGTGGTCGCTGCGACTCCAGCAGGTGCTCGCCTACGAGTCCGACCTCCTCGAGTACGACGACATCTTCGAGGGCAGTCATGTGATCGAGGCGAAGGTCGCCGAGCTGGTCGCTGGCGCCAAGGAGGAGATCGATCGCGTCCAGGCCATGGGCGGCGCGGTGGCGGCGGTCGAGTCGGGCTACATGAAGCAGGCGCTGGTCGCCTCGCACGCGGCGAGGCGTGCCAAGATCGAGGCCGGCGACCAGCTCGTGGTGGGGGTCAACGCCTGGAAGGAGACCGAGGAGTCGCCGCTGACGGCCGCCCTCGACGCGGCGATCCAGACCGCTGACCCGCTCGCCGAGGCGAGCGCGATCGAGCGCGTCGCCGCGTGGCGTGGCCAGCGCGACGAGTCGGAGGTCGCCGAGGCTCTCGAGCGGCTCCGTGCCGACGCCAAGACCGACGCCAACCTCATGGACGCGACGCTGGTCTGCGCGCGTGCCGGAGTGACGACGGGTGAGTGGGCCGGCGCTCTGCGGGAGGTCTTCGGTGAGTTCCGTGCACCGACCGGAGTGACGGGAGTGGTGGGCATGAGCGAGGGCGGATCCGAGCTCACGGCCGTGCGCGAGCGAGTGCGGGCGACGGGCCAGGAGCTCGGCGGACGTCTTCGCCTGCTGGTCGGCAAGCCCGGGCTCGACGGGCACTCCAACGGGGCCGAGCAGATCGCCGTGCGCGCGCGTGACGCCGGTTTCGAGGTCGTCTACCAGGGGATCCGGCTGACGCCGTCCCAGATCGTCGCCGCCGCGGTGGACGAGGACGTCGACTGCATCGGGCTCTCGATCCTCTCCGGGTCGCACATGGAGCTCGTGCCGGATGTGCTCGAGCAGCTCCGCGCGGCCGGCGTCGGTGACGTGCCGGTCGTCGTCGGCGGCATCATCCCCGAGTCGGACGCACGCCGGCTGCGCGAGGCCGGTGTGGCCGCGGTGTACACGCCGAAGGACTACGGGATGACGCAGATCATGGACGACATCGTCGACGTCATCCGGCGCGCGAACGATCTCGACTGACGCCGCCTGCACCTGCGCCTCCGAAGGCTAGCCAGTCCTTGCTGGATGCCCGCTCCCGCTCGCACTAGCGTCGGGGGTGAGGCAGACGACAGAGGGTCGGAGGCCGCAGCGAGGAGTGCAGTCATGGCATCGGAGAAGTTCGCGGCGTTGCTCAACGAGCAGGTCGGTCACGAGTTCGCGGCGCATCAGCAGTACGTGGCGATCGCCTGCTACTACGACGGGCTCACCATGCCCCGCATGGCGTCGCTGTTCTTCCAGCAGGCCGTCGAGGAGCGCGACCACGCGATGATGATGGTGCAGTACCTGCTCGACGCGGACGCCCCCGTACGCATCCCGGGCGTCGCCGATCCCACCAACGACTTCGCCGATGTCGTCGCGCCGGTGGCGCTGGCGCTGGCCCAGGAGAAGCGGGTCACCGAGCAGATCAACGAGCTGACCCGGGTGGCGCGAGACGAGAACGACTTCGCCTCGGACCAGTTCATGCAGTGGTTCATCAAGGAGCAGGTGGAGGAGAACTCCAAGATGAGCGACCTTCTCGCCGTCGTCACGCGCTCCTCTGAGGACCTCGAGGCCATCGAGCACTGGGTGGCGCGCGAGGAGAAGCCGGAGGCGGCCGATCCCACGGCCCCACCGGTCGCCGGAGCCTGACGCCGGGGGTGGGCGCGTGCGTGTGCTGGTCGTGGGAGCCGGGGTCACGGGGCTGACCTGCGCCGTGGTGGCGGCCGAGCGTGGCCACCAGGTCGACGTGCTCGCACGCGACCTGCCGCAGGAGACCACGTCCGCGATCGCCGCCGCCTGCTGGCACCCCTCTCTCGTGCACCCGGCCGACCGCGTGCTCGAGTGGTCGCGACGGACGTACGAGGTGATGGCGGCGCTCCCCGGTTCGTCAGGGGTGAGGAGACGGCGGTCGACCGAGCTCGTCGCCGATCCCGCCTCTCGCCCTTGGTGGGCCGACGCGGTCCCCTCGCTCCACACGCTCGCCGAGGTGCCGGAGGGCTTCGGCGCGGGGTGGGCGTTCGACGGTCTCGTGGCCCACATGCCGACCTATCTCGACTACCTCGTACGCCGGCTCGCCGAGAACGGTGGCACTCTGACGCGGATGGCGCTGCCCGCGCTGCCACGTGGGGCCGACGTGGTCGTGAACGCCTCCGGACTCGGGAGTCGCCTCCTCGCCGCGGACCCGACGACCGTGCCGATCCGTGGTCAAGTCGTACGCCTGGCGCCGGTGCCGGGCGTCGACGACGTGCTCCTCGCCGACGGACCCAGCGGTCTGACGTACGTCGTCCCTCGCGGCGAGGACGTCGTCGTGGGCGGCACGAGCGAGCTCGACGTGTGGGACCTCGCACCGCGCGACGCTGACACTGCCGCCATCCTCGCGCGGGCCGGCGCGGTGGTGCCGCAGCTCCAGGGTGCCCCGGTGCTGGGCGTACGGGTCGGGTTGAGGCCGGCACGGCCGAGCGTGCGTGTGGAGCGGGAGGAGCGCGATGGGGCGAGCCCGGTCGTCCACTGCTATGGCCACGGCGGCGCCGGGGTGACGCTGTCGTGGGGCTGCGCGCGGGAGGTCGTCGACCTGGCGGAGTCCGCAGGCTGATCGGCGCGTACGGATCAGCCTGCGGTGAGCTCCTTGACGGGCTCGTCGTCGATCTCGGTCTGGGGCACCCCGCCGTGCGGGGCGTCGGTGGCCGACGCCGGGACCGGGAGGTGCGCGCCCGGGCGCAACTGGTCGTCGGCGCGTCGCGTCGTGCGGTGGGACAGGCTGGGCGCGCGCTCCTCGATGCGGGTCCACTCGTGACGGATCTCGGCCAGGCGGTCGTCGGTGATCCGCTCGGAGAGGATGGCCTGCTCGAGCTGGCGTCGCAGATCGCCGTACTCGGCGGCGGCGCGCTGGTGCGCGGCGATGACGTCGGCGTCGTCGGCCACGGCGTGCAGCAGGGCGGTGGCGGCGGCGAGGGCGGCCAGCGTGCCGGCGCTGACCTGCAGCCAGGTGCGGCTCGTCCCCAGGGCGGCGGTGAACGCGGCTGCGGCGGCCAGTACGGCGACCAGCACGGTCACCAGCGCGAGGGCGCGGTGGCGTCGTCGAACCGCCTTCGCGGCAATCCGGTGGGCCTCGTGGCCGAGCCGGATGCTGCCGAGCCACTGGATGACGGTCGGCTCGTCGCCGCGGTAGGTCCACACGTCGAGCGATGCTAGCGATCCTCCCCACCAGTCGAAGGAGATTGCTGACACCCACCCTTCGGCCGGTAGCCCGAGCGTCTGCGGAGAGCGGACAAGCGTTGCGTGGGGGAAAGCATCGGCGTAAGCCTGATTACATGATTACGCAGCAGCAGGTGGATGAGATTCGTGGATGGTTCGCCGGGAGGCTTCCCGACGGCCTGTTCGAGAGGCTCGTCGGTGTGACCGTGGATCGCGAGGAGATCGTCGTCATCGGCGAGATTCCGGGCCCGGCGCTGGACGCCGGCGCCTCGGACGCGGAGCGCCGTGGGGCCGTGGAAGGCCGTGTCCGGGAGTTCAGGGAGCGTACTCGCGCCGACCGCATGGAGATCGCCCGGGAGGCTCAGCACCGTTTCGACCGGACCGTCTCGTGGGGCGTCGAGTGCGACGGCACCCGCGCGCTCTACACGCACCTCGCCTCGCCCGTGATGACGCGACTTCGCCAGCCCGAGCGGCAGGTCCTCGACACGTTGATCGCGGGCGGGGTCGCACGCAGCAGGAGCGAGGCCCTCGCCTGGTGCGTGCGTCTGGTCGAGAAGCACGCCGACACGTGGCTCGACGAGCTCCGGGAGTCGCTCGAGAACGTGCAGCGGGTACGGCAGCAAGGCCCCGACGCCGGTCCCGGCAACGACGGCTGAGCCGCGACCCAGCGCGCAGCCGCAGCCGTAGCCGTAGCCGTCTGCACGGATCAGTCGACGGCGCCGCGCAACAGCCGTTCGGGGGCGGCGCCGAAGGCGACCATCACCACGCGTTCGACCTCGGTCGTCGCCTCGCGCAGCGAGGAGACCGCGACCTCCACCGCGTCGTCGAGCGGCCAGCCGTACGCGCCGGCCGAGATGAGCGGGAAGGCGACGACTCGCGCCTCGAGCTCGTCGGCGACCGCGAGGCTTCTCGTATAGGCCGACCGCAGCAGCGGCGTACGGTCCTGCTCGCGCGACCACACCGGGCCCACCGTGTGGATCACCCACCGCGCAGGAAGCTGTCCGCCGGTCGTGGACACAGCCTCCCCGGTCGGGAGCCCGTCAGGATGCGTGGTTGCGCGAAGCTCACGGCAGGCCTGGAGGATCTCCGGCCCGCCGGCCCGGTGGATCGCGCCGTCGACGCCTCCACCCCCGAGCAGCGAGCTGTTGGCCGCGTTGACGATCGCGTCGGCGCGCACGGTCGTGATGTCGCCCTGGACGACCTCGATCCGGATCATGTCTCCTGCTTACCGGATCGAGGCTCCTGAGACACGTCCTCGAACCAGACCGGGTCCTAGAAGAGGCGGAGGGACGGGTCGTCGATCCCGCGCAGGGCGTCGTAGTCGACGACCCGGCACTCGATCCCGCGGTCGAGGGCGAGCGTGCGGGCCTGTGGCTTGATCTCCTGCGCCGCGAAGATCCCGCGGACGGGCGCGAGGCGAGGGTCGCGGTTCATCAGCTCGAGATAACGGGTGAGCTGCTCGACGCCGTCGATCTCGCCGCGCCGCTTGACCTCGACCGCGACCGACGCGCCGCCGGGGTCCCTGCACAGAAGGTCGACGGGACCGATTGCCGTCATGTACTCCCGGCGTACGAGGGACATCCCGTCACCGAGGGTGGTGGGGTGCTCGGCCAGCAGCTCTTGGAGGTGCTTCTCCACGCCGTCCTTCTGGAGACCGGGGTCGACACCGAGGTCGTGGCTGGAGTCGTGGAGCATCTCCTCGATGAGGATGCGGAGGGTGTCGTCGGACTTGGTTGCCGACACGGTCCACTCGATCGCACCGTCCTCGGTCTTACCTTCGCGCAGTGCGGCGGGCGGACTCATCCAGTTGAGGGGCTTGTAGGCCCGGTCGTCGGAGTGGATCGAGACCGAGCCGTCCGACTTCACCAGGATGAGCCGTGTGGCCATCGGGAGATGGGCGGTGAGACGCCCGGCGTAGTCGACCTGGCAGCGGGCAATGACGAGTCGCACCCGGACAACCTACAGGGGCCGGCGGAGCCTGGACGTCAGCGGACGCGGACGAGGACCGTCCCCTTGATCGTCAAGGTCTTGGCGCGCAGCCTGCCGCGCGTGGTGATGCCGTCGCCGCCCTTGAGGACGACCCGCTTGCCCTTGAGGCGCCACGTGCCGGAGCGGATGTTCTTGACTCCGGCGAAGTCGTCGACGAAGCGACCGCTCTTCTTGATCCGCAGGACCCACTGGAGATCACGGTTGCGCCAGACTCCGACCGGCCCGCGACCCGCTTTGGCCGCGGAGAGCTCGTCGGCGCTGGGAGTCGAGGGAGCGCTGGCCGTCGGCGACGGTGCTGGCGTGGTGGCCGTGGTCGGCGTGGGCGTGCTGCTGGAAGCGGTCGCGGTCGTCTCGGTGGCCGGCGGCGCGGGCGAGGTGGCGGTCGGCTCCGGCGACGCAGAGGTTTGATCGGCCGACCCGCTGGTGGTATCGCCGTCGCCACAGCCGGCGAGCGCGAGGAGAAGGGCGAGGGCGATCGCGGGGGCGCGGCGGGGAGGTTCGTCGAGGCGGCGCATCAGGCCATGCTAGGGGCAGGGACGTGCTCCGGCCCGGAACTCCACAGGCCAGGCGTGACCTGAGTCACGGCGCGGAGATGCCCATGCCTGCCAGACTCCGGATGACCGGTAGTAACCTGCCAGTAACTTACGTCCCAGAGCATCAGGAGCCTCCCGTGGCGCGCGAGATCAACACTGTCGGAGTCGTCGGCCTGGGCACCATGGGTGCCGGCATCGCGGAGGTTCTCGCCCGCAACGGCATCACCGTGCTCGGGATCGACCGGGACGAGGAAGCACTCGCGCACGGGCGCTCGACCATCGAGCACTCGACGCAACGTGCCGCCGAGCGCGGCAAGCTCGAGACGGCCGAGCGCGACGCACTCCTGGGCCGCATCTCCTACGCCACCGATCTCACGGCGCTCGCCGAGGCCGACCTCGTGGTCGAGGCGGTCGTCGAGCAGCTCGACGTCAAGATCGACGTCTTCCAGCAGCTCGACAAGATCGTGCGCGACGACGCCATCCTCGCCTCCAACACGTCCGCGCTGTCGGTGACCGAGATCGCGTCGAGCACCAAGCTCCCGAGCCGCGTCGTCGGTCTCCACTTCTTCAACCCCGCGCCGGTCCAGGACTTCGTCGAGGTCGTCCGCACCGTGGTGTCCGCCCCGGACGTCGTCGAGGACGCGGTCGCGCTCGCGCAGCGCCTGGGCAAGAGCCCGGTGACGGTCGGCGACAAGGCGGGCTTCATCGCCAACGCGCTGCTGTTCGCCTACCTCAACCACGCCGCCTCCATGTACGAGGCGCAGTACGCCACGCGCGAGGACATCGATGCGGCCATGCGCCTCGGCTGCGGCTACCCGATGGGGCCGCTCGCGCTGCTCGACCTCATCGGGCTCGACACCGCGTACGAGATCCTCGAGACGATGTACCTCCAGGACCGCAAGCGTGTCCACGCTCCCGCCCCCATCCTCAAGCAGATGGTCACGGCCGGGCTGCTCGGCCGGAAGTCGGGCCGTGGCTTCTACACCTACGCCGAGCCGTACTCCTCCGAGGTCGTCGCGGACGCCACGACGCCGTCGTCGGACGCTGCGCCGCAGCTGCGGCGCGAGATCGGCCTGGTCGGCGTCGTCGGCACCGGCACCATGGCGTCGGGGATCGTCCAGGTCTTCGCGAAGGCCGGGTACGACGTGGTCTACGTCGGCCGTACGACCGAGAAGGTCGACGGCGTCCGCGCTGCGATCGCGAAGTCGATGGACAAGGCGATCTCCCGAGGACGGGCGAGCGAGGACCAGAAGGCCGAGATCCTCGCCCGGCTCACCGGCAGCACCGAGCGGGAGGCGCTGGCCGACGTCGACATCGTCGTCGAGGCGATCGCCGAGGACCTCGACGTCAAGCTCGAGCTCTTCCGCGATCTGGACCGCATCTGCAAGCCCGGTGCGATCCTCGCCACGACCACCTCGTCGCTCCCCGTCATCGCCTGCGCGTCGGCGACCGACCGTCCGCAGGACGTCATCGGGATGCACTTCTTCAACCCCGCGCCGGTGATGAAGCTGGTCGAGGTCGTGTCCACGGTCGCGACCGCCGACGACGTCACCGAGACGGTCACCGCGCTCTGTGCGAACGTCGGCAAGCACGCCGTCTCGTGCGGCGACCGTGCGGGCTTCATCGTCAACGCGCTGCTCTTCCCGTACCTCAACGATGCGGTCAAGATGCTCGAGGCGCACTACGCGACCGCCGACGACATCGACGTCGCGATGAAGCTCGGCTGCCGCCTGCCGATGGGACCGTTCGAGCTGCTCGACGTGGTCGGCAACGACGTGTCGCTGGCGATCGAGCAGACGCTCTTCCGGGAGTTCCGCGAGCCGGCCTGGGCGCCGGCGCCGCTGCTCGAGCACCTCGTGACGGCCGGATACCTGGGTCGCAAGACGGGACGCGGGTTCCGCGAGTACGCCCGCCGCTGACCCGTACGGGTCGGCCGTCCCCGTGCGGCCGGCCCGTACCCTGGGCTCATGTCGCGCCGCCGCCGTACGCCTCGTGGTCCTCGCGGTGCAGCCCCGCCTCTGAACGGAGGCAACCAGCGTGTCGAGGAGCGTACGGACGGTGACTGGGTGGTCCGGTCCATCACGGGCTCGTCGTCGACCAAGACCTACGTGTGCCCCGGTTGCTCGCAGCAGATCCGGCCCGCCACGCCGCACGTGGTCGTCTGGCCGCTCGAGCCGGGTCTGTTGAGCGCGTCGGGCATCGAGGAGCGGCGTCACTGGCACACGCCCTGCTGGCAGCGCCGCCGTTGACCGGTGGCAGGCCCAGCGCGCCCGCCGAGTCGGGCGGCACCGACGCGGTGAGCCAGCTCGAGCGCCTCGCCGCCCTGCAGCAGCAGGGCCTGCTGACGCCTGAGGAGTTCGCGGCGCAGAAGGCCAGGATCCTCAACGGCTGAACGCTCGAACCTCCCGGTGCCGGGCCGGGAGCGAATCACCCCACGGGAGTGATGCTGTCCCGCCGGTGCGCCGACAGGCTGAGGTCATGCGGCGGGGTGGCCGCCGCCTCACGAAGGAGACACGGATGTCCACCCGCAACGCGGCAAGCAACCCATGGGCCCAGGGCATCACGATCTTCGCGGCGTCGATGCTCGCGATCGTCGGTTTCGTCCAAATTTTTCAGGGCATCGCTGCCATCGCCAAGGACGACGTGCTCGTCCGGACCCAGGACTACGTCTACGCGTTCAACACGACCACGTGGGGCTGGATCCACCTGGTGCTCGGCGTGCTGCTGATCGTGATCGCGTTCGCGATCATGTCGGGCAACGCCTTCGCGCGCGGCGCCGGTATCGGCATCGCGATCCTCTCGATCATCGCCAACTTCCTGTGGCTGCCCTACTACCCGATCTGGGCCGTCGTGATCATCGCTTTCGACGTCGTGGTGATCTGGGCACTCACGGCCTACTCAGCAGACTTCGAGAGCTGACGGAGCCCGCCATGACGAGCGCCTCGCCCAGTCGCCCCACCTCCTTCGAGATCGTGGTGCGGGGACATCTGAGCGAGGCGCTCGTCGCTGTGCTGGCGGCCCTGCGGCTGCGCGTCGAGACCGAGGGGCCGGTGTCGCTCCGCGGCACGTTCCGCGACCGGGCCGAGCTGATGGGGGCGCTCCAGGCGCTGGAAGAGCTGGGCGTCGAGCTCCTCGAGGTCAGCCCGTCGGTGGAGACGGCGGGGGAGGCGGACGCGAGCTGACAGGGTCGGTGACTACAGGGGCAGCGGTGCGGGGTCCGGCCACCACCTCGACGACGACGATCCCGAGGACGGCAAGAACGACGATGAGCAGCGCGCTTCCGCCGGTCGGGTGGTCGAGCATGACGTACCAGAGGACCGCGATGCCGACCACGGCGCCGCGGACGCCGTTGCGGTAGGTGGCGACGAACGTCGAGACCGGGCCGCGCCGGATCCCGCTGCGCTCGCGCAGGCGGGCGGCGAGCCCGGCAGCGCCGGTCCGGATCGCTGCCCCAGGGCCGGCACGCGCGAGCAGGAACGCCGTGACCGCGACCGCGAGGGCGACGACGAGGACCGCCCGCAACGCGGTGCGGATGAAGCCGATGAGCTGGTCGTAGACCACCGCAGCCGCCTCGGCGGGTAGGACGTCGTCCGGGACAGCGTCGAGGTAGAGCGGACGCACGAGGTTGAGCACGAGGCCGAGCAGGACCATCGAGACGGCGACCGCGAGTGCCGCCGCGAGCAGCGCGCGCCGTCGGTCGCGCGCGACGAGGACCGCGGTGGCCAGCAGGACGAGGCCGAGGACGGGGAGCACACGTGCGGACGTCTCCAGCCAGCTGAACCACGTCTGGGCCTGGCCGATGTCGTCGGACGCGAAGAGGACGAAGGTCGCGTCGACCTCCGGGATGCGCTCGGCAAGGGCGAACCCGCGGTCGACGAGGAGCTGTTTCGCCGTCTCGACGATCGACCCGATGTTCACGCTGACCTCACCATCCTGGATCGCGATCCGGTCCGTGCCCTTCCCGGTGAGGACGGCGACGGCGCTTTCGTGCGCCGTGCGGTTGGCGGTGACCCACGCCTCCTCGAAGGCGTCCGACTGGACCACACGCTCGACCGTGTCGCGGACGAACTGCTCGACGGCGTTGGACAACGGGACGGCGAGCGCCGGAAGGAGCGGAGCGGCGCGCGGCGGGATGAAGCTCTGCTGGGAGAGCGCCGAGAGCGCGTCGGAGGTCACGTCCTCGATCCTGAGATTAGTGACGATCACCGTGGTCACGGCGTCGGCGATCGCCCCCTGGATCGCCGGTTCGGCGGCGAGCGGGGCGACGGTCTCGACGTAGCGGTCGCTGTCCCCGATCTCGTCGTGCGCCCAGGTGGCGACCACCGACAGGGGAGCGGTGAGAGCACCGAGGACGACCAGCACGGTCACCAGCGGGGTGCGCCACCAGCCGGCGCGTCCGTGGTCGGCCTCACGCTCGTCGGTGCCGGGCGGCGACGCGCTCAGGCGCGCGCGGAGCTCGTCGACCTCGGCGCGCAGGCGCGCCACCTCCTCGTCCGGCGCACTCATGACGGGCTCCCCCACCCCGGCGGAGTGAGATCGCGGTCGGTCACGGGAGCTGTCGGACGGAGACCAGCGCGAGGCCGAGGTCGTCGAGGGCGAAGAGCAGAGCGTTGAGCTCGGCCAGGTCGGAAAAGTCGCCCCGCAGCACCAGGTGGTCGCCGCGCGGCGCGATCTCGAGCCCGCGACGCACGAGCTCCGCCGCGACCCTCTCAGACGCCGCCCCACCTTCGACGACCACCTCGTACGACGACGCGAAACCGTCCCGGGCCATGGCCTCAGTGTG
>NZ_JARBCJ010000103.1:0-11796 GCF_028803055.1 Mumia sp. | reverse complement strand
CGACCTCGAGGCGTGGAAGGAGGGACGTACGGGGATCCCGGTCGTGGACGCGGGCATGCGGCAGCTGCTCGCGCAGGGGTGGATGCACAACCGCGTGCGGATGATCGTGGCGAGCTTCCTGGTGAAGGACCTGCATCTGGCGTGGCAGCACGGCGCACGTCACTTCGCCGAGCACCTCGTCGACTTCGACCTCGCCTCCAACCAGCACAACTGGCAGTGGGTGGCCGGCTGCGGCACGGACGCGGCGCCCTACTTCCGGGTCTTCAACCCGGTCACCCAGGCGAAGAAGTTCGACCGAGACGGCACCTACGTACGCCGGTGGGTTCCCGAGCTCGCCGACGTCCCGACCCGGTGGGTGCACGAACCGTGGCTGCTCCCGGACCCGCCGGCGAGCTATCCGCCGCCACTGGTCGACCACGCCGAAGAGCGCCGGGAGGCGCTGCGGAGGTACGAGGAGATCCGCTGACCCGCCCTGGTCCGACGGGCGCCGCCGCATGAGAGCGTGGCCCGATGACGACCACGACCATCTCGCGGCAGTTCAACGGACCGGACAGCTCCGGCAACGGAGGCTACGTCGCCGGACTGGTCTCGCACCCCGTCGCCGACCACGGCGCCGCCGTGGTGACGTCGACGCTGCGGGTCCCGCCGCCGCTCGACGTCCCGCTGGACCTCGCCTTCGACGGGCACCGGTCGGTGCTCTCCGACGGCGCGACAGTGGTGGCCGACGCGGTCGCAGGAGCCTTCGACGTGGATCCCGCGCCGTTCGTCGGGGAGGTCCTCGCCCGCTTGGGGAGCGAGGCGTACGAGGGGCGTGTCGAGCATCCGTTCCCGCACTGCTTCACCTGCGGGACGGCGCGGACGCCCGGTGACGGGTTGCTCGTGTTCTCGGGTCCGGTCGACGACCCGGGGTTCCCCGGCACGGTGGCGGCGAGCTGGACGCCGCACCCGGCCTTCGCCGACGCCGAGGGCCGTCTCGGCACGGAGGTCGTCTGGGCGGCGATCGACTGCCCGGGCGGCTGGGCAGCACACATCGACCGGACCCCGATGGTGTTGGGGCGGATGACCGGTCAGATCCTCTCGCCCGTCGTCACCGGGCACGACTACGTCAGCGTGGGCACGCTTCGCGGCGTCGACGGGCGCAAGCACCGCACCGGCACCGCGCTCTACGGCGTCGACGGGACGCTCGTCGCGCGTGCGGAGCAGACCTGGATCGCGATCGACATCACCGACTTCCGCCGACCGACTCGTCACGTACCCGCCTAGACTTGTCGTGCCCTGCTCGCACCGCTGAGGGCCGCGGACGCGACCGCCGCCCCCCACGGAGGAACCACTCGTGACCCAGTCCTCAGAGTCTGTCGTGCCATGGTGGCGCAACGCCGTCTGCTACGAGATCTACGTCCGCTCGTTCGCCGACGCCGACGGTGACGGGGTCGGCGACCTCTTGGGCGTCACCTCTCGGCTCGACTACCTGGAGCAGCTCAACGTCGACGCGCTGTGGCTCACGCCGTTCTACCGCTCGCCGCAGGCCGACCACGGCTACGACGTGGCCGACTACCGCGACGTCGACCCGCTCTTCGGCACGCTCGCCGACTTCGACGAGATGCTCGCCGGCGCCCACGAGCGCGGTCTCAAGGTCATCGTCGACCTCGTGCCCAACCACACGGCCTCGGCTCACCCGTGGTTCCAGGAAGCCCTCCGGGCGGGCCGGGGCAGCTCGGCACGAGAGCGCTACCTCTTCCGGGACGGCCGCGGACCCGACGGCTCGCTGCCGCCCAACAACTGGCAGTCGGTGTTCGGCGGCCCGGCGTGGACCCGGGTCGAGGACGGCCAGTGGTACCTCCACCTGTTCGACGCCGGGCAGCCCGACCTCAACTGGGATCACCCGGAGGTCGGCGAGGAGTTCGAGTCGGTGCTGCGCTTCTGGCTCGACAGGGGCGTGGACGGCTTCCGCGTCGACGTGGCGCACGGCCTCTTCAAGGCGTCCGGCATGCCCGACGTCGAAGGGCTCGGACCCGCGGGCGAGACGCTCGACGCCACGATGACCGAGTGGGACCGCCCCTACTGGAACCAGCCGGGCGTGCACGAGGTCTACCGCGGCTGGCGCACGGTGCTCGACTCCTACCCCGGTGACCGGATGATGATCGGTGAGGCGTGGGTCGGCTCGGCCGAGGCGATGGCGCACTACGTCCGCCCTGACGAGATGCACCAGGTCTTCAACTTCCACTGGCTCTCGACTCCCTTCTCCGCGCCCGCGCTACGCCGCGTCCTGGACGAGACGTACGCCGCGGTGGGCCCGGTCGGCGCGAGCCCCACGTGGGTGCTCTCCAACCACGACGTCGTCCGTACGGTCACCCACTACGGTGGCGGCGACCTCGGGCTGTCTCGGGCCAAGGCGGCGATGTTGACGATGCTGGCTCTGCCCGGGTCCGCGTACGTCTACCAGGGCGAAGAGCTCGGCCTCCCCCAGGTCGACGTGGCTCCCGAGGACCGGCAGGACCCGACCTGGCTGCGTGGCGGCGGTGTGGGCCGCGACGGCTGCCGGGTCCCGATGCCATGGTCGGGCTCGGAGCCTCCGTTCGGCTTCTCCCCCGGCGGACCCGGGGAGGTCCGCACGTGGATCCCGCAGCCAGACTGGTTCCGTGATTACACCGTCGAGCACGAGACCCGCGACCCGTACTCGACGCTGAACTTCCTCACGTTCGCCCTGCAGCAGCGTCGAGAGCTCGTCGGCGGCCTCTCGACGACCTTCGAGATGCTGGAGCGCGGTGACGACGTGGTCGCGTTCCGGCGTGACGGTGTCGACGGTGCGCGTGGTCTGGTGTGCGTCGTCAACTGCGGAACGGTCGACCATCCGGTCGACGATCTCGGCACGCCGGTCGTGCTCTCCGCGGCGCTCGCCGAGGGCACCGGTCAGCTCCTTCCCGACTCGGCGGCCTGGTTCCTGTCCTGACGCCGTTCGCCGAGCCCTTCGTCGAGCCGATCGAGATGAACGCAGGCGCTGCGGCGTGCGCGATTGCGTAACGATATATCGCGTTCTATCATCGATACTCCAACGCTTGCCACAGGAGGATGCCTCGTGCGAAACCCAGACTTCGACCTCAGAGAGACCTTCGATCCCACCTCCGGGCGTCGCCGACCGCGTCCAGGTCGTCGCGACCCGCGCGGCCGCGGTCACGGCCATGGTCCCGGATTCGGCCCTGACTTCGGCCCCGGCTCAGGTCCCGGCTTCGGACCGGGCTTCGGCGAGCGCCGGCGTGGCGGGCCCCGCGCCCGCCGTGGCGCCGTACGCCTCGCCGCGCTCTCGGTCCTGGCCGACGGCCCGACCAACGGGTACGGCCTGATCACCACCTTCACCGAGCGCACCGAGGGACGGTGGCGGCCCAGCCCGGGGTCCATCTACCCCGTGCTCCGACGGCTGACCGCGGACGGCCTCGTCGAGCCCGTCGATGCGGAGGGCACCCAGTTCCAGATCACCGAGGACGGTGCCGCCTACCTCGCCGATCACGCCGCGGAGGTCGCGCAGGCCTGGGACAGCGGGCGACCCGGCTCGCAGACCCAGGAGGAGCTGCACGTCAGCGCACGCAAGCTCGTACGGGCCGCCCGCCAGGTGGGCGAGGACGGCAGCGACGACCAGCGCGAGCGGGCCGCTCAGATCCTGGACGAGGCGCGCCGTCAGCTCTACGGCCTGCTGGCCGAGTGACTACGGCGACGGGTCGCGTGCGTCGTAGGTGAGGAAGCCCCGCTGGAGGGCGACCGCCACCAGCGTCCCGACGACGCACGCGACTCCGCCGCAGAGCATCGCGACCCCGATCGTCGTGATCTCGGCGAGCGATCCGGCCAGGAACTCGCCGAGGCGCGGGCCGCCGGCGACGACGACCGTGAACAGACCCTGGAGCCTCCCCCGCAGCGCGTCGGGGGCCGCCTGCTGGAGCATCGTGCTCCGGTACGCCGCGCTCACCATGTCGGCCGATCCCGAGAACGCCAGCATCGTCACCACGAGCCACATCAACCCCGGCGCACCGATCGCACTCGCACCCGCGAGCGCCACGGCGACCCCGTACGCGACGACGGCCACCACGATCGCGACCCCGTGACGGTGCACGCGCCCGACCCATCCCGAGAGCATGAACGCCACCAAGGACCCGATCGCCGGCGCGGCCTGCAGCAGCCCGAGCGCCGACGGCCCGCCCGCATAGACCGTCAGCGCGAGCGCGGGGAACAGCGCCCGGGGCTGCGCCAGCACCATCGCGCACAGGTCGAGGACGAACGTCATGCGCAGGTTCGGCGCGCGCCGCAACCACGCCATCCCCTCGACCACCGACCGGAAGCCCGGCACCCCCCGAGGCGCCTCGAGGGGCGGGATCGGCGGCAGGCGCACCAACGCGTAGACGGCGGCGGTGAACGTCACGAGGTCGATCGCGTACGTCGCCGCCACCCCGAGCCAGGCGATCACGACACCGCCGACCAACGGGCCCACGGTGAAGCCCAGGTTGTACGCCGCCATGCTCAGCGCGTTGGCCGCCGGGAGCAGGTGCGCCGGGATCAGCCGCGGGATGATCGCGGACCGCGCCGGGCTGTTCACCGCGAACAGACCCGACTGGACCGCGACCACGGCGTACAGCAGGACCACCGACTCGAGGCCCACCAGCGCCTGCGCCAACAGCACCGCCGTGCACACCCAGAGCCCGACCGCGGTCACGAGCGCGACCGTCCGCCGGTCGAAGTGGTCGACCAGCGCCCCGCCGTACAGGCCGAGCACGATCAACGGGACCAGGGCGACGATCCCGAGGACCCCGACCGCGAAGGAAGAGTCGGTGATCACGAAGACCTGGTAGGCGACCGTGACCGTCGCCATCTGCTGACCCAGCTGAGACACCGTGTGGCCGACCCAGAGACGCCGGTAGTCGACCGACTCCCGGAGCGGACGGATGTCGGTGAGGATCCGCCCTACGCCCCGTGGTGCCGTCACGGGAACGATTGTCCCGCCCTGCGGATCACCCTGGGGATCGCCTCTGGAACCGGCCCGGGAAAGGGGTTGGCCCGGGCGGGAGCGCGGCGTAATCTCGTCCGTACACGGGAAGGAGGTGGTCCGAAGAATGATTGACTTCAGGACATGTGAGGTGGCTGTCAGCTAGCCACGGTGCCGTGGGAACGCCAGCACCGTGCGGCGAATCCCAGGCAGCCACCCGACCCGCGGGGGCCGAGAGCAAAGTCCGCTCGGCACGCAAACCCCGCGGGTCGTTCCTGTCTTCACCCTCCTGCGGCCCGGCCCTCTGCCCGGCCTACGGCGCGAGGCGCTCGCGAAGCCATTGCCCACCGACGGCACGGAAGCGGATCCGGTCGTGCATGCGGCCCGAGCGTCCCTGCCAGAACTCGATCGAGTCGATGGACACGCGATAGCCGCCCCACCACATGGGACGCGCCACGTCGTCGGGGTACGAGACCTCCGCCGCGTCGTACGCCCGCTCGAGGGCGACCCGGTCGGCGACCACCCGCGACTGGTCGGAGGCGACGGCGCCCAGCTGGGACGCCCGAGGCCGTGAGCTGAAGTAGTCATCGCTCTCGCTGTCAGACACCCGCGTCACCGAGCCCTCGATCCGGACCTGCCGCTGCAACGGGTGCCACAGCATCACCAACGCCGCGTGCGGGTTGCCCTCGAGGTCGTCGCCCTTGCGCGACTCACGGTTGGTGTAGAAGACCGCCCCCTCGGCGTCGAAGCCCTTGAGGAGCACGATCCGGACCGACGGCAGCGCACCGGGCGTCGCCGTCGCCAGCGCCATCGCGTTCGGCTCGTGCATCCCCGAGGCGACCGCCTGGTCGAACCACGTCCCGAAGAGCCACACCGGGTCGTGCCCGGCGTCGGCCTCGCTCAGTCCGGATGCCTCGTACTCCTCGCGCAGTGCCGCGATCGCGTGGGACTCCATGGACAGCACCCTACGAGACCTGGCGTTGCGCGGGCGGGGCAGAATGACTGGCATGACTGACGCATCCGAGACGGTGAAGGTCCACGAGGGCCTCGAAGGCGTCGTCGCCTTCGCCACAGAGATCGCCGAGCCGGACAAGGAAGGCTCCGCGCTGCGCTACCGCGGCGTCGACATCGAGGACCTCGTGGGGCGAGTGCCCTTCGAGAAGATCTGGGGCCTCCTGGTCGACGGCACGTACGAGCCGGGCCTCCCGCCCGCCGAGCCCTTCCCCATCCCTGTGCACTCGGGTGACATCCGGGTGGATGTCCAGAGCGCGATCGCACTGACCGCTCCCGCCTGGGGCCTCCGCCAGCTGTACGACATCGATCCTGAGCAGGCTCGCGACGACCTCGCCCGTACGGCCGTCATGGTGCTGTCGTACGTCGCCCAGGCCGCACGGGGCGTCGGTCAGCCGATGGTCCCGCAGACCGAGATCGACAAGGCGAGCACCATCACCGAGCGGTTCCTCACCCGGTGGCGCGGCGAGGCCAACCCCGCTCACGTCAAGGCCATCGACGCCTACTGGGCCTCCGCCGCCGAGCACGGCATGAACGCCTCCACGTTCACCGCACGCGTGATCGCCTCGACCGGCGCCGACGTCGCTGCCGCGCTGTCGGGTGCCGTCGGCGCGATGTCGGGTCCGCTGCACGGCGGCGCGCCGTCGCGCGTGCTCGGCATGATCGGCGATGTCGAGAAGTCCGGCGACGCGCGGACCTATGTCAAGGGCCTGCTCGACGCCGGCGAACGCCTGATGGGGTTCGGCCACCGCGTCTACCGCGCCGAGGACCCGCGCGCCCGTGTCCTGCGCCGGACCGCGCGCGAGCTCAACGCCCCGCGGTACGCGGTGGCCGAGGCGCTGGAGGACGCCGCGCTCGCCGAGCTGCGCGAGCGCCGCCCGGACCGGGTGCTGGAGACGAACGTCGAGTTCTGGGCAGCGATCGTCCTCGACTTCGCCGAGATCCCGCCGCACATGTTCACGTCGATGTTCACGTGCGCTCGCACGGCCGGATGGAGTGCGCACATCCTCGAGCAGAAGCGCACGGGGCGGCTGATCCGTCCGTCCGCTATCTACACCGGCCCGCCGTCGCGCAAGCCGGAGGACGTCGAGGGCTGGGACCCGGCCTGGGCCTGACCTCCCCCTCGTGCATCCCCGATCCGACGGGTTGCGCACCGGATCGGCACGTGATCTCGGTGCACAACCCGTCGGATCACGGGGCGCAGCGGATGCGGGAAGCGGTCAGGGGCGGTCGTAGGCAGCCAGGATCGCGTCCGCGGCACTCGTCGCGGGCATGTCACCGGAGAGCACCTCGGCACGGACCTCGTCGAGCACCCCGCGTACGGCCTCCGAGCGCCGCAGCCGTTGCTCGAGCTCGTCGCGCACCAGCGCCCACATGAACTCGAGCTGCTGTGCCGCCCGCTTGTCGCGCAGGCCGCCGGCACCGAGGAACTCGCGGTGCCTCAGCACCCGCATCCACACCGTGTCCACCTCCGTGCCCTCGAGCCCGGAGCAGGTCAGCACCGGCGGGACCCACCCGGTGGTCCCGGCGTGGACGAGGCGGATCGCCCCGGCGAGGTCGCGGGCAGCGACGCGTGCCTCCGGCTCGCGGTCACCGTCGGCCTTGTTGACCGCGATGACGTCAGCGATCTCGAGGATGCCCTTCTTGATGCCCTGGAGCTGGTCACCGGTCCGCGCGAGCGTGAGGAACAGGAACGTGTCGACCATCCCGGCGACGGTCACCTCCGACTGCCCGACGCCGACCGTCTCCACGAGCACCACGTCGAATCCGGCCGCCTCGAGCACGAGGATCGCCTGGGTCGTCGCGCGCGCGACGCCGCCGAGGGTACCGGCCGACGGCGAGGGGCGGATGTACGCCCGGGGGCTCGCCGCGAGCTCCGGCATCCGCGTCTTGTCGCCGAGGACCGAGCCCCCCGTACGCACCGACGACGGGTCCACCGCGAGGACCCCGACCTTGTGGTCGGTCGCGGTCAGGTGGGTGCCCAGCGCCTCGATGAACGTCGACTTCCCGACCCCCGGGACCCCCGAGATCCCCACGCGGACAGCGCCACCCGAGTGCGGGGTGAGCAGCGCAAGCAGCTCCCGTGCCGCCTCTCGGTGGTCGGGTCGACGAGACTCGACGAGGGTGATGGCTCGCGCGACCGCAGCACGCTGCCCGGCGCGTACGCGGTCAGCGAGCTCGACGACGTCGACCATCAGTGCTGCAGCGTCGCCCGGAGCTTGTCCAGCAGCTCGAGCGCCGACTCGGCGATGACCGTGCCCGGCAGGAAGACCGAGGCCGCTCCCATCTGCTTGAGCGTCTCCACGTCGTCCGGCGGGATCACGCCGCCGACGACCACGAGGACGTCGGGACGGCCCAGCTCGGCCAGCGCGTCACGGAGCGCCGGCACGAGCGTCAGGTGGCCCGCAGCCAGGGACGAGACGCCCACCACGTGGACGTCGGCGTCGACCGCCTGCTGCGCCACCTCCTCCGGCGTGGAGAAGAGCGGGCCCACATCGACGTCGAAGCCCATGTCGGCGAAGGCGGAGACGATGACCTTCTGGCCCCGGTCGTGCCCGTCCTGGCCCATCTTGGCCACCAGGATGCGTGGACGTCGTCCCTCGGCCTCCTCGAAGGCGTCGGTCGCCGCGATCACGCGCTCGACGTTCTCGGCCTTGCCTGCCTCGGATCGGTACACACCAGAGATCGTACGGATGACCGCCTTGTGGCGTCCGTAGACCTTCTCGAGCGCGTCGGAGATCTCGCCCACCGTGGCCTTGGCCCGGGCGGCGTCGACGGCCAGCGCGAGGAGGTTGCCGTCGAGCGAGCCGTCCTTGCTCGCCCCACGTCCCGCCGACTCGGTCAGGGCGTGCAGCGTACGGCGGACCTCGTCGTCGTCACGCTCGGCCCGCAGCCGCTCCAGCTTGGCGACCTGCGCGGCGTAGACCGCGCGGTTGTCGACCTTGAGGACCTCGAAGGGTTCCTCGGTGTCGACGCGGTAGGTGTTGACGCCGATGACGGCCTGGTGCCCGGCGTCGATCCGCGCCTGGGTGCGGGCGGCAGCCTCCTCGACGCGCATCTTGGGGATCCCGGCCTCGATGGCCTTGGCCATGCCGCCGGCCCGCTCGACCTCCTCGATGTGCGACCAGGCACGGCGGGCGAGGTCATGGGTGAGGCGCTCGACGTAGTAGGAGCCGCCCCACGGGTCGATCGTCGCCGTGGTGCCCGACTCCTGCTGGAGCAGGAGCTGGGTGTTGCGGGCGATCCGCGCGGAGAAGTCGGTCGGCAGGGCGATCGCCTCGTCGAGCGCGTTGGTGTGCAGCGACTGGGTGTGCCCCTGGGTCGCCGCCATCGCCTCGATGGCCGTCCGCTGCACGTTGTTGAACACGTCCTGCGCCGTCAGCGACCACCCCGACGTCTGGGAGTGGGTCCGCAGCGAGCTCGACTTGGGGTTCTTCGGGTCGAACGGGGCGACGAGCCGTGACCAGAGGGCGCGCGCAGCCCGGAGCTTGGCGACCTCCATGAAGAAGTTCATCCCGATCGCCCAGAAGAACGACAGCCGCGGCGCGAACGCGTCGATGTCGAGCCCGACGTCGAGGCCCGCGCGGATGTACTCGACACCGTCGGCCAGGGTGTAGGCGAGCTCGAGGTCGTTCGTCGCTCCGGCCTCCTGGATGTGGTAGCCGGAGATCGAGATCGAGTTGAACTTCGGCATCCGCTGCGCGGTGTAGGCGAAGATGTCGGAGATGATCCGCATCGACGGCGCCGGCGGATAGATGTAGGTGTTGCGGACCATGAACTCCTTGAGGATGTCGTTCTGGATGGTCCCCATGAGCTGCTCCGGCTTCACCCCCTGCTCCTCGGCCGCCACGATGTAGAGCGCGAGCACCGGGAGCACCGCACCGTTCATCGTCATCGAGACGCTCATCTTGTCCAGCGGGATGCCCTCGAAGAGGGTGCGCGCGTCGTAGATCGAGTCGATCGCGACCCCGGCCATGCCCACGTCGCCCACGACGCGAGGGTTGTCCGAGTCGTAGCCGCGGTGGGTCGCGAGGTCGAAGGCGACGGACAGGCCCTTCTGGCCCGCGGCGAGGTTGCGCCGATAGAAGGCGTTCGACTCCTCCGCCGTGGAAAACCCCGCGTACTGGCGGATCGTCCACGGCTGGGTGGTGTACATCGTCGGGTACGGACCCCGCAGGAACGGCGCGAGCCCGGGGTACGTGTCGAGCGCGTCCAGACCCTGGAGGTCGGCCCCCGTGTAGAGCGGCGCGATGTCGATGCCCTCGGGCGCAGGCCAGGGCTCGGCACCGTCGGCGGCGCGGTCGTAGGCCGTACGGTCGGCCGCGTACGGCTGGTCCGGGTCGAGCGGCAACCCGGCGAAGGACTCGGGGATGCTCATGCGTCTGCTCCGGTCTCGGCCGCGGGTCCGCCCGCGGCTCGCGCCGCGCCGAGGTGTCCGCGCGTCTCGTGCAAGAAGGCCAGGGCGTCGACGCCGGTCGCCGCCGTGGCGTCGACGGCGACACCGTCGACGGGCTTCCCGGCGAGGATCACCCACTGCGCCCCGGCCGCGCGCAGTGCGGTCACGAGGTCGGCGCCCCACTCGGCGTAGCCACTGTCGGGTCCGGCGAGGCAGACCACCGGAGCTCCGTCGTACGCCGCGAGGACGGCGTCGACGCCGGCCGTCGGGCCGGCGGTCACCGTCTCGATGCCACCCGCCGCCAGCAGGCTGGCGATGAAGGTGACCCGCGCGGTGTGCGCCGAGATCGGCCCCATGGTGGCGAGGAAGACAGGCGTGGGGACGGGGTTGTCCCGCAGCGCCTCGAAGGCCGCACCGTAACGCTGGACGGGCTCGGCGCCCTCGGGGTACGGGGTGCGCTCAGGCAGCACCTCACGCAGGTTCGGGAACTCCGACAGACCGGTGAGCGGGCGCTTGCGCCGGGCGATCTGGCTCTCCCGCTCGCGGGCGACGGCGCGGTGGCGCCCGACGAGCGACCCGTCCTCGATCGCGTCGACGGCGCCGCCTGCCTCCTCGATGCGGCCGAGCTCGTCCCAGGCCGCGCGGGCGAGGTCGTCGGTGAGGCGCTCCACGGCGTACGCGCCGCCGGCGGGGTCGGTGACGGCGCCGACGTGCGCCTCGGCGGTCAGCAGCGACGACGTGTTGCGCGCGATCCGACGGCTGAACGCGTCGGGGAGCCCCAGCGGGGCGTCGAACGGCAGCACGGTCACCGACGAGGCGCCACCGACGCCCGCAGCGAACGCGGCGACCGTGGTCCGCAGCATGTTGACCCAGGGGTCGTACTTGCTGAGCATCACCCGGGAGGTGACCACGTGCTGGACCTGGCCGCGTGCCACGTCCGCAGCACCGCAGAGCTCGGCGAGGCGGTTCCAGGTGCCGCGTGCGGCGCGAAGCTTGGCGATGGTCGTGAACTGCTCGTCCGTCGCGGCGAACCGGAACTCGATCATCGCGAGTGCGTCCTCGACCGAGAACCCGGCAGCGGTGAGGAGGCGCAGGTACGCCGCACCGACCGCGAGCGCGTAGCCGACCTCCTGCGCCTCGGACGCTCCACCGTCGTGCGCCGCGGTCGCGTCGACCACGAACGCGGCGATGCCACGCTCGGCCGCCTTGCGGGCGCCCTCGACGACCACGGTCTCGAGCACCATCTCACCGGTGTATCCGCGCAGCGAAGCACCGATCGGGTCGAGCCCGAGGTTGGTGCCGGGGGCCGGTGTGACCCCACGCTCGTCGAGGTAGCGGCAGAACGCGTCGGCGGCGCCCAGGCCGTCGGCCCGTGCCTCGACGACGACGGGCGCGAGATCGACGAACACCCGGTCGAGCA
>NZ_JARBCJ010000102.1:0-11868 GCF_028803055.1 Mumia sp. | reverse complement strand
CATCGATCGCCGCGTCGGCGGGCAGCCAGATCGGGACCGCGGCGAGGATGCGGTCGTCGGAGACGCGGATCAGCGTCTTCCAGGTGCCGTGGACCGGGATCGGCCTGGTCGTCTCCCAGACTCCGGGCGAGGTCTCACGGAGCCGGTCGACGACGACGCCGTCGCCACCGCCCTGCCACGCCGTGATCTGGACCCAGGTCGGGTCGTCGCTGGGGAGGTCGGCCGGGTCGAACGTGACACGCGCCTCGACCGTACGGCTCGCCGGGTCTGCGTCGACGTCGGTGAGCTCGACGCTCGCGGTCGCGTCGGGGACGGTCGCGTACAGCCCGTTGCCCAGTGACACCGCGACCGCGACGATGCCGGCCACGATGATGGTGCGGCACACGGCCTTGCCAGGGATCTCGCCGGTGGTGAGCGCGGTCCCGAACAGTGCCCCGGCCATCCCGGCGAGCACGCCCACCGGGACCGACATGAGGAGTCCTTCGAGCCACATGTCGCTCGTCCACGGAAGGACGAACGCAGCCTCCACCCAGAGACCCTCGAGCGCGAGACCCACGGTGGAGAGCGCGAGACCGGCGACCGCGCCGAACAGCAGGCGACGCCGGTAGAGCGGCGCGACAAGAGCGAGCACCTCGATGACGACCGCGGTGCCCAGGTAGAGCGGGAAGACGTTGTACGCCTCGCCGAGGACAGGCCCGACGATCACCGCGGTGCCGATGCGCACGGCGAGATAGAAGAGTACGGCGAGGACGGCGCCGCCCCTGCCGAGGACGCGCCGTGCCGCGACGAGGGCGAGCCCGGCGGCCGCCGCGATCATCATGGGGTGCAGCGGCTGGCGGAACTGCTGGATGCCGAAGTCGTACTCGACCTGGAAGACCGACAGGCCGATCAGGAGCCCGCCGAACGCGGCGGTGTACGAGATGCGCACCCGGAGCTCCCGCAGCGGCGCAGTGACCTTGCCCTGCGCGAGGTCGCCCTCGCGGAGCAGGATGATGATGCCGATCAACGACAGGCCGGCACCCCCGATGAGCATGATGTGGGTCGGACCCCAGAGCGTCACGTCCTGACCGAAGATGCGGTGCCAGATGTCGTCGAGCGGGAAGCCGATCAGGGCGTACAGTCCGGCGCCGGCCACCAGGAGCCCGCCGACCGGGACGTGCCAGGCGCGGGTGATCTTCACGGCGGCGGGGCCAGGCACCTCGTCGAGGGGCAGCACCATCGCAGTCGCGCCGGCGACGAAGGTCAGGAAGAGGCCGACGAGGATGAGGTAGTGCGCCGGGTTGGCCAGCGGGCCCTCGTCGCGTCCGACTCCCGCGTGCAGGCTGACGTCCCAGATGAAGCCGAGGAACGCGGTGACGAGGGCGATGGCGAGCATCGCTCCCGGGACGGCGACCCAGCCTGGCCGGCCGAGACGCTGCTCGGCACGGTCGCCGAAGCGCTGCAGCCAGGTGATGCGGCGGGTGCGGTGCGCCCACGCGATCCACAGCAGGGCCGCCGAGACGACGACGGCGGCGACGGACATGCCGATGACCTGGTCCAGTGCAGCACCGCCCGCGGGTGGCTGCTCAACGGCGACAAGGGAGGCGAACGGTCCGAGATCGGCCATGCGACGGAGTGTGACATCGGCGATGTCACATGTCAACGGTCACGTACCGCGGGTGCGAACGAATCGCTCCCAGGAGACGCAGGCGTCGCTCGTGGGCGACACCGAGATCGCTCGCCCGGCCCTAGCATCGGGGTGAGAGGAGGACGGGACGGTGATGAGCCTGACCCCACGGAGGACCGACGTGCTGCTGTGCGTCGGTGTCACGGTCGTGCTCGCCGTCGTCGCGAACTCCCACGAGGGCCGTGGGGGTGCGGTCAACCCGCTCGTCTATCTGTGGGCTCTCGGTCTGGGCCTGCTCATGCTCGTACGACGCAGCCACCCGCTGCTGGTGCTGGCACTCACGTCGCTCGGGTTCTTCAGCTACTACGCGGCCGGCTTCCCCGCGATCGGTCTCGCCGTACCGATCGCCGCGGCGCTCTACTCGGCCGCCGAGATGGGTCACCTGCGTGCGGCGATCGTCACGAGCGTGCTCCTCGTCGTCACCGCCACCGGCTACCGGCTGCTGGAGGGCCAGAGCCCGTCGTTCGTCCTCGGCTACGAGCTCAGCGGCGATGCTGCCCTGATCGTCGCGACCATCGCGCTGGGGCACAGCGTCCGGGTGGGTCGCCGCCTCCGGCAGAGGACCGATCAGGTCACGCGGCTGCTGACCCGCCAGGGCGAGCTCGATGACGTCGCCCAGGTGCGCGAGGACCGGATGAGGCTCGCGCGCGAGCTGCACGACTCGATCGGGCACTCGCTCTCGGTCGCCGCCCTCTACTCCGACATCGCTCGCGAGGCGCTCGCCGAGGACGCGCGTCGAGATGCGCTCGACCTCGTCCGATCCTCGATCACCGACGCGTCCGCGCACCTGCGTCAGACGGTCGCCGTCCTCCGCGGTCGGGGACAGTTCGATCCCGCTGCGGGGCTCGACGAGGTCGTCAGCCTGGGCGTCGCGCCGACCGCGGCGGGGTACGCCGTCGACGTGCAGGTCGATCAGATCGACGTGGCGCCCGAGGTCGGTGCCGCGGCGTTCCGTCTTGTGCAGGAGGCGATCACGAACACGCTGCGTCACTCGAACGGGCGCAGCATCAGCGTTCGGATCGGCATGCAGGAGCCCGGACTGCTCGGGGTCCGCGTCGTCGACGACGGGACGGCCGCCGCAGGCCCGCAGATCCAGGACGGGCACGGCCTCAGCGGGATGCGTGAGCGGGTCAGCGCACTCGGTGGAACCCTCGACGTCGACGCGGGCCCGCAGGGATGGGCGGTCGAGGCGTCCATCCCGACGGTCCCGGTGATGAGCGGCGGCTCGTCGTGATCCGGCTGCTGCTCGTCGACGACCAGGTCCTTCTCCGCCACGGTCTGCGCGCGATCATGGAGAACACCGACGACGTCACGGTCGTCGGTGAGGCCAGCGACGGCAGGGAGGCCGTGCGCGAGGCGCGTGAGCTGCGGCCCGACGTCGTCCTCATGGACCTGCAGATGCCGGTGATGTCGGGCACCGAGGCGATCCGCGCGATGCGCGCCGACCCGCTCCTCGGCACGACGCCGGTGCTCGTCCTCACCACGTTCGACGACGAGGACGACGTCGTGGAGGCGATCGCGGCGGGTGCCAACGGCTATCTGCTCAAGGACATCGACGCCGACGAGCTGCGGCGTGCGGTGCGCAGCGCCGCGGACGGGCAGGCCCAGATCGCGCCCGGGGTGCTCCGCCAGCTCATGGACCGCGTCGCGCGGATGCCCACCCGCCGTGCCCGCGAGGAGAGGCTCGCGGGCCTCACTGAGCGCGAGGTCGAGGTGCTCACCCAGGTGGGGCTCGGGCAGACGAACGAGGAGATCGGGACGGCGCTGTTCCTGAGCCCGGAGACAGCGCGCACCTATGTCAGCCGCCTCCTGACGAAGCTCGACGCCCGCGACCGCTCCCAGCTGGTCGTGCTGGCGCACCGTGCCGGTCTCGTCGACTGACGGGGACCCCGAGACCCGTACGCCCAGACGCGACGCGACTGCCGCTCCTGAGGGACTGAGTCGCGCTTCGCGCGCTCCTAGCGTGGTGCGCCGACGAACCTGTCGGGACATCAGCGGAGGACGTGGACACCATGGAGAGACTTGCTCGAGCCTGCCAGCGAGGGCGGTGGTTCGTCGTTGCCGGATGGATCGTCGTCGTGGTGGCGCTGTCGGCCCTGTCGGGGGCGTTCAGCGGTGAGACCAGCGACGACTACGACCTCCCTGGCTCGCCGAGCGACCGTGCCGTCCAGATCCTCGAGGACGGCGGCTTCTCGTCGGACGCGGGCACCCAGGCGCAGCTCGTCCTGCAGCGCGAGGACGGCCTGGACACACCGGCCGGGCGCGAGCAGGTGGCGTCGCTGGTCGACGAGGTCACGGCGCTGGCGCCCGACGCGAGGGTCGGCAGCCCGTTCGCCGCCGACGGAGCACACCAGCTCTCTCCCGACGGCACGATCGGCTACGTCACGGTGGGGCTCCCGACCCAGGACGCCGAAGCCGTCGCCGAGCTCCAGGACGACCTGGACGAGGTACGCGGCTCGTCTGCCACGGACGGCCTGACCGTGGAGGTCGGTGGCCTCGGCGCCGAGCAGGGGCATCGGAGCGGGCCGCCGAGCGAGCTGATCGGCGTGCTGGCGGCGATCGCCATCCTGCTCTTCGCCTTCGGGTCGGTGATCGCGATGGTCCTGCCGATCCTTGTCGGAGTCATCGGAGCTGCCAGCGGGGTGGCTCTCGTCGGTCTCGGTGCCCGGTGGGTCGACATGCCGAGCTTTGCGGCACCCGTCGCGGCGATGATCGCCATCGGCGTCGGCATCGACTACGCCCTGCTCGTCGTCACCCGCTACCGCGAGGCGCTCGCGGCGGGAACCCATCCCGCGCAGGCCGTGACGATCGCGCAGACGACCGCCGGGAGGTCCGTGCTCTTCGCCGGAGTCACCGTGGTCATCGCCTCGCTCGGGCTGGTCCTCATGGACCTCAAGGTGATCACGGGTGTCGCGCTGGGGATCGCCGGAGCGGTGCTCGTCACCATGCTGGCCGCTGTGACGCTGCTGCCGGCGATGCTCACGATCACCGGACGGAGGATCGACCGGCTCTCGGTCCACCGGCGGCGTACGAGGTCGGACGGTGGACGGCTCGCTCGCCGCTGGAGCCGTGTGGTGCAGCGGCGGCCGTGGCCGGCGGCCCTCGCGGCGACCGCCGTGCTGGTCCTGCTCGCCCTCCCGGTTCTCGATCTCCGGCTCGGGTTCTCCGATGCCGGCACGCGCCCGACGACCGACACCGGACGGCGGGCGCACGACCTGGTGGCGGAAGGCTTCGGCCCTGGCGCCAACGGCCCCCTCTTCGTCGCGGTGCAGGCAGCCGACGGCCCCGCCGGCGACGCTGCCGTGGAGGCGCTCGCCGACGCCCTCGAGACGACACCGGGCGTCGCGGCCACCACACCGCCGGTGCTCTCCGACGACGGCGACGTCGCCTTCTTCGAGGTGATCCCGACGACCGGACCGCAGGATGAGGCCACGACCGACCTCGTGCACACGCTCCGCGAGGAGGTGGTCCCGCAGGCGGTGGACGACAGCGGGCTCGAGGTCGCGATCGGTGGAGCGACGGCGGCGGCGGTCGACTTCGCCGACTACACCGCGGAACGTCTTCCGCTCTTCCTCGCCGTCGTCCTCGGTGCCGCGCTGGTGCTCCTCGTCCTCGTCTTCCGTGGATTGGCCGTCGCCGTCAAGGCGGTGCTGGTCAACCTGCTGTCGCTCGGCGCCGCATTCGGGGCGGTGGTGGCGGTTTTTCAGTGGGGCTGGGGCGTGGAGCTGCTCGACCTCGGCGCGAGCGCGCCCGTCGAGGCGTGGGTGCCGATGATGATGATCGCGATCGTCTTCGGTCTGTCGATGGACTACGAGGTGTTCCTCCTGTCCCGGGTCCGCGAGGAGTACGACCGTACGGGCGACAACGCCACGGCCGTGGCCGAGGGCCTCGCGCGCACCGCGCGGGTCATCTCGGCGGCCGCCGCGATCATGGTGTGCGTCTTCGGGAGCTTCGTCCTCGGGTCGAGCCGGGAGCTCCAGCTGTTCGGGTTCGGTCTCGCGTTCGCGATCTTCATCGACGCGACGCTGGTGCGGCTCGTGCTGGTGCCTGCGGTGATGGAGCTGCTCGGCGACCGCAACTGGTGGCTGCCGCGCTGGTTGGACCGTGCTCTGCCGCACCTGACGATCGAGACCTCCCGAGGGCCGCGGGGCGTCCGATGACGAGATATCGGTTCGGGTTGCCGTGGTGGGCGATCCTCCTGCTCGCGGCGCTCTCGCTCCCACGGGTCGTCGTGCACGACCTCGACGTGGACACGGGGGCGTGGGGGCCGGCGCTCCTCGCGATCGGACCGATGCTGGCGTGGGTGGGCGTGGCCCTCTGGACCCGCGTCCCGTCCCCCGTCACGACGCTTCTCGTCGTCGGCACGGTGTACGGGATCGGGCTGGGCATCGGCCACAACCTGATGTGGGACTCGCTTCTCGCCGAGGACCCACGGCTCGGCGGGTCGTGGGAGGGAAGGCTTCCGCGACAGGCCGAGGAGGTGATCATGCGAATCGTCACCGTGGGGAGCAGCGTCGTCACCGGCGCCGTGGTCGGGCTCGTCTCGGGCCTGGTCGCGACCGGGCTGCGCCGCCTCGGCCGGTCCGCACGCTCTCGCCGGTAGGCTGGCCAGTGCACTTCGCGGCGGAGACGCCGCGGTCGTACCAACGTGAGGACGTCTCGGTGATCGGTGATGATTTCGGCGGACCCAACCAGCCCGGAGGCGGCATGCCCGACATGTCGGCCCTCCTGCAGCAGGCCCAGCAGATGCAGGAGCACCTGCTCGCCGCCAAGGACGAGCTGAGCCGGCTGCAGGTCACCGGCCAGGCCGCCAACGGTCTGGTCAAGGCCACGGTGACCGGCACCGGCGAGCTCGTGTCGGTGGAGATCAAGCCCGAGGCCGTCGATCCCTCGGACACCGAGATGCTCGGCGACATGGTCGTCGCTGCCGTCCGTGACGCCAACGGCCAGGCCGAGCAGCTCGCGGCCGAGAAGCTCGGCCCGTTCGCGGGCGGGCTCGGCGGCGAGCCCGGTGGGGGCGCAGCGGGCGCCCTCGGGTTCTGACGCGATGTACGAAGGCGTCGTCCAGGATCTGATCGACGAGCTGGGCCGGCTCCCTGGCATCGGGCCCAAGAGCGCGCAGCGCATCGCGTTCTATCTGCTCGACGCCGATCCGGTCGACGTCCGTCGCTTCGCCGAGGTGCTCACCGAGGTCAAGGACAAGGTGCGGTTCTGCACGACGTGCGGCAACGTCGCCGAGTCCGAGACCTGCCGGATCTGCGCCGACCCACGTCGCGATCCCGCCATCCTGTGCGTCGTGGAGGAGTCCAAGGACGTCGTCGCGATCGAGCGCACCCGCGAGTTCCGCGGCCGCTACCACGTCCTCGGCGGTGCGATCTCCCCGATCGAGGGCGTCGGTCCGGACGACCTGCGCCTCAAGGAGCTCATGCAGCGGCTGTCCGACGGCGCGATCCAGGAGATCATCCTGGCGACCGACCCCAACCTCGAGGGCGAGGCGACCGCGACCTACCTCACGCGGCTCCTCAAGCCCCTGGGGTTGCGGGTGACGCGTCTGGCCAGTGGACTACCCGTAGGCGGTGACCTCGAGTACGCCGACGAGGTCACGCTCGGGCGTGCCTTCGAAGGGCGTCGCTCGGTCGACTGACACCGGCACCGGAGGGGGCGACGTGAGCACGACGAGAGACGACGAGCTGGCCGCGGTGGCTCACGGGTTCGCCGAGGACGTCGATGTGGTGCTGGAGGGCTTTCGCAGCCTGATCGGCATCACCGACGGCGACGAGATGGTGGCCGGTCTGCTCGTCGAGCTGAGCCGGGCGCTCACCGTCGGTGCCCGGATGGCCGCGATGCCGAGGATGGTTCCCCCGGACCGCTACGAGCCCGACAGCGGCCCCGACATCGATCTCGACGACGTCCGGGTGGAGCTGGCCACGGTGCTCGACGGCTTCGACACCTACGTCGAGGTCTTCGACCCCTACGACGATCCCGCCGAACCCTCGGCGTACCGGATCTCCGACGACGTCATCTCCCTGGTCGCCGCGCTCGCGCACGGGATGCAGCACGCCCGCGCGGGCCGTCTGGTCGAGGCGCTGTGGTGGTGGCAGTTCTCCTTCTTCACCTCGTGGGGCGGCGAGACGACCTCGGCGCTGCGGGCACTGCAGTCGGTCGTCGCTCGCGACCGGATCGTCGGCGCCACCCCCGCGATGTCGCCCGAGGAGCCACCGCTCGACCTGCTCTGAGCCACCCGCGGTGGACGCGTGCTTGACGGCTCGTAGAAGGCGGAGCGAGCCACACGGTCGACCGCTGGGGCGTACGCCTAGGCTCGAAACCATGACGCAGACCGACCCGTACCTGTGGCTCGAGGACGTCGACGGCGAGAAGGCGCTCGACTGGGTCCGCGCCCGCAACGCCGAGACCGCCGAGCGCCTCGAGACCAGTGACGACTTCCGTACGACGGAGAAGCAGATCCTCGAGGTCCTCGACTCCGACGCCAAGATCCCGCCGATCGCGAAGGCGGGCGACTGGTACTACAACTTCTGGCGGGACGCGCAGCACGTCCGCGGGGTCTGGCGCCGTACGACCCTCGCGTCGTACCGGACCGACGACCCGGAGTGGGATGTCGTCCTCGACCTCGACGCGCTCGCCGACGCCGAGGACGAGAACTGGGTCTGGCACGGCGCCGCCGTCCTGCGGACCGGGCCGCTCGCCTTCATGCGCGCGCTGGTCTCGCTGTCGCGCGGCGGCTCCGACGCCGACGTGACGCGGGAGTACGACCTCGCGTCGCGTACGTGGGTCACCGACGGCTTCGTGCGCCCCGAGGCCAAGGGTGACGTGAGCTGGATCGACGAGGACACGGTCTTCGTCGAGACCGACACGGGGCCGGGCTCGATGACGGCGTCCGGCTATCCGCGGATCGCGCGGCGCTGGCGTCGCGGAGAACCGCTCGCGGAGTCCGAGGTGGTCTTCGAGGGCGCCCACGAGGATCTCTCGATCGGCGCCTTCCACGACCGCACGCCCGGTTTCGAGCGCGACTGGGTCGTCCGCGCGACGTCGTTCTACACCGCCGAGCGCTACCTGCTCACCGAAGATGACGGTGAGGTCGTGCTGACCAAGCTCGACGTGCCCGACTCCGCCGAGACCAGCGTCAAGCGCGACCAGATGCTCGTCGAGCTCCGCGACGACTGGACCGTCGACGGACGCACGTACGTCGCTGGATCGCTGCTCGCCCTGGGTTTCAGCAGCTTCCTCGACGGAGCACGCGACTTCACCGTCCTCTACGAGCCGACCGGTGACAGTGCACTCGCGGGTTATGTGTTCACCGCCCACCGGCTGGTGCTCGAGCTGATGACCGACGTACGAAGCCGCCTCGAGATCCTCACCCCGCCCGCCGAGCCGGGCGGTGAGTGGGACCGGGTCGCCGCGCGGCACGTCCCCGAGCTCGGCACGCTGCAGGTCGCACCGGTCGATGCCGACGAGGACGACGCGGTGTGGCTCTACACGACCGACTATCTGACGCCTACCACGCTCTCGCTGCTCGACCTCGGCCCACGGGGCGTCAACGCCCGCCCGGTCCCGCTGAAGGCGATGCCATCGTTCTTCGACGCCGACGGCCTCGTCGTCGAGCAGCACTTCGCCGAGTCCGTCGACGGCACGCGCGTGCCCTACTTCGTGGTCCGCCCGCACGACCTCCCGGACGACGGCTCCGCCCCGACGCTGCTCTACGGCTACGGCGGCTTCGAGATCTCGCTGACTCCCTCGTACTCCGGTGGTCTCGGCCGCGCGTGGCTCGAGCACGGCGGCGTGTATGTCGTGGCGAACATCCGCGGAGGCGGGGAGTACGGCCCGACGTGGCACCAGGCGGCGCTCCGCGACCAGCGCCACCGCGCGTACGAGGACTTCGCTGCGGTGGCGCGAGACCTGGTGGAGCGGAGGATCACCTCGCCGCAGCACCTCGGCGCGATGGGCGGATCCAACGGCGGCCTGCTCGCCGGCAACATGCTCACGCAGTACCCCGAGCTGTTCGGCGCGGTCGTCATCCAGGTGCCGCTGCTGGACATGCAGCGCTACCACCTGCTGCTCGCGGGGGCGTCGTGGATCGCGGAGTACGGCGACCCCGACTCCGCCGACTGGGAGTTCCTCGCCACGTTCTCGCCCTACCACCTCTTCGACGCCGACCGGGCCTATCCGCCGGTGCTCTTCACGACCTCCACGCGTGACGACCGGGTCCATCCCGGCCACGCGCGCAAGATGGCCGCGAAGATGCTGGAGGCCGGCAAAGACGTCACGTACTACGAGAACATCGAGGGCGGCCACGGCGGCGCCGCCAACAACGCGCAGGCCGCGCACATGTCGGCGCTGGCGTACCGGTTCCTCTGGAGCCGCCTCTCCTAGACGCCGGACACCTCAGGAGGTGCGGACCCCCCGCCCCTGGTCGAGAATCGCCGCAGGACAGGGGGGACGATGGCGACTCACGCGGAGGAAACCCACGAGGCCGAGCCGCTGGCCCGGGGCAAGGTCTGGGCGATCTTCGGCGGGCTGATGCTCGCGATGTTGCTCGCCGCCCTGGACCAGACGATCGTGTCGACCGCGCTCCCCACGATCGTCCAGGATCTCGGTGGTGCCGAGCACCTGTCCTGGGTCGTGACGGCGTACATGCTCGCGTCGACGGTGACCACGATGCTGTGGGGCAAGCTCGGGGACCTGTACGGCCGCAAGAGCCTCTTCATCACCTGCATCGTGATCTTCCTGGTCGGGTCGGCCCTCGCCGGGACGTCGCAGACGATGGGACAGCTCGTCGCGTGGCGGGCCGTGCAGGGTGCGGGCGGCGGCGGGCTGATGGTGCTGTCGCAGGCGATCATCGGCGACGTCGTGCCACCGCGGGAGCGCGGCCGCTACCAGGGCGCGTTCGGGGCGGTGTTCGGGGTGGCCAGCGTGGCTGGTCCGCTGCTCGGTGGGTTCTTCGTCGACAACCTCTCCTGGGAGTGGGTCTTCTACATCAACCTTCCGCTCGGCGCCGTCGCGCTGGTGGTCGTGACGGCCGTCCTGCCGCGCATCCGCCCAGATCGCGCCGCGAGCGTCGACTATGCCGGGGTGGTCCTGCTGGGGACGGTGGCCACGGCGATCGTGCTGATCACCAGCCTCGGCGGGTCGACCTGGGCCTGGAGCTCGGTGGAGGTGTGGACCACGGGGGTGATCGGCGTCGTGGCCCTGGGGGCATTCGTGCTCGTGGAGCGTCGAGCGCCGGAGCCGGTCCTGCCGCTGCGGCTCTTCGCGAACCGCACGTTCACGACGACGTCGCTGGTCGGGTTCGTCATCGGCTTCGCGATGTTCGGAGCGATCACCTACCTTCCGCTCTACCTGCAGCAGATCAAGGGCTCGTCACCGACCGAGTCCGGGCTGGAGATGCTGCCGATGATGGTCGGGCTCCTCCTGACCTCGATCGGCAGCGGCCACCTCATCACCAAGACGGGTCGCTACAAGGTGTTCCCCATCCTCGGGACGGCGATCACCGCGCTGGGACTGTTCCTGCTCTCTCTGATGGGCCGGGACACGACCACGCTCGAGTCCTCGGGCAGCATGTTCGTCCTGGGTCTCGGCCTCGGCATGGTCACCCAGGTGCTGGTGCTCGCGGTGCAGAACGCCGTCGCCTACCGCGACCTCGGGACCGCGACCTCGGGAGCCACGTTCTTCCGTACGATCGGCAGCTCCGTGGGTGTCGCCGCGTTCGGTGCGGTCCTCACCCGCTCCCTGGCCGACGCCCTCGGGCGCGACACCCCTGCCGACGCCACCGGACGCTGCTCGGGCGACGTGCTCAAGGAGTCGGCTCTCGGGCTCAGGGAGTGCCCACCGCAGGTGCAGAACTGGTTCCTCGACGGCTACGCGGACGCGATCCACGTCGTCTTCCTCGCCGCCGTACCGGTGGCGCTGCTCGCGTTCCTCCTCGCCTGGCTGATCCCCGAGCTCCCACTGCGGCGCACGACCGGGGCCCAGGACGTGGGCGGCTCCGCAGGTCAGTCGTTCGCGCTGCCGTCGAGCCGGACCTCGCTCGAAGAGCTCCGGCTTCACCTCTGGCGGCGCGTCGGTCGCCAGGACCCGCTGCGGATCTACCAGGCGCTCGTCGGCGACCTCGATCTCGGGCTCACGCCGGAGGAGTGCTGGATGGTGACGCGTGCGTCGCTCAAGGGGCCTCGATCCATCGCGACCAT
>NZ_JARBCJ010000101.1:0-11940 GCF_028803055.1 Mumia sp. | reverse complement strand
TCGGGGTGCCGGGCGACGACCTCGTCGATCTCTCGCGGGAAGATGTTGACGCCCCCGGCGATGATCATGTCCTTCTGGCGGTCGACGATCGAGAGGAAGCCCTCCTCGTCGCGGACCGCGATGTCGCCGACCGTGACGAACCCGTCGTCGGTCGTCGCCTCCCGGGTGGCCTCCTCGTTCTTGAGGTATCCCTTCATCAGCAGCGGCGAGCGTGCGAACAGCTCGCCGGGCTCTCCCGGTCCGACCTCCTGGCCGTCGTCGTCGAGGAGGCGGACCTCGTTCATGAACCACGGGTGCCCGACACTTCCGGGCTTGCGCAGCGAGTCCTCCGGACGCAGGTCGGTGACGACCGAGCACTCGGTCGACCCGTACAGCTCGTGGACGCCCACGCCGGGGAACGCCTCGTGCACCCAGGCCTTCAGCTCCATCGGCAGGGCGGCGGCGTTGAAGTAGAGCGTCTGCAGGGCGGACAGGTCGTAGGCGCGCGTCGGCTCCTCGACCATCCGCCGGATCTGCTGGGCATGGGTCGGGACCAGGAAGACGGTGCTGACCTTCTGCTCGGCCATCCCGGCGAGGAACCGCTCGGGGTCCCACGACGTCAGGACCGTGGTGGTCCCTCCCAGCTGAGGGCCGGCGTAGGCGAAGGCGAACCCGGCTCCGTGGTAGAGCGGCGCGACCGCCATCGTCGACGTGGAAGGCCCGAGACCCCACTCGATCGCCGAGGCGTAGTTGGTGAGGACGCGTCCGCGGTGGGTGAGGATCACGCCCTTGGGGAGCCCGGTCGTCCCGGAGGTGTAGGTGATGCAGAAGATGTCGTTCTCGTCGACGGCGGTGCGCGGGTCGACCGCACGCGACTCCGCCAGGAACGTCTCGTAGTCGAGGCCGAAGCCACCGTGGAAGGAGATCACCGTGTCGAGCTCCTCGACGAGCGACCCTGCGCCGGCCGCGAGCGCATCGTCCATCAGCAGAGCGCGCGCCTCGCAGTGCCCGAGGATGTAGGCGTTGTCGGAGGCCTGGTTGCGCGGGTTGAGCGGGACCATCGGCAGACCGGCCTTGGCGAGCGCGGCGGCGATCTCGAAGTACTCCATGCGGTTGCCGCTGAGGACGGCGACGGGGTCGCCGGGCCGCAGGCCGTGAGCGAGGAGGCCGGACGCGAGCCGGTTCGACCGCTCGTCGAGCCCGGCGAACGTCAGCGACCGGTCACCGTCGACGACCGCGGTCCGGCGCGGTGTCGCCCGTCCGAACTCGCGGATCCCGGTCGCCATGTTCAGGTGCGTGCTCACGGTGGCTCCTTCGTCGTCCTGACCGGCCGGCATCGGGACCTTCGCCGGCCGAGATCAGCCTGTCTATCATATCTGATCTACAAGCCGCCATGACCGGATTCCGGTGCACCGAGGGGTGACCGGTCAGCTCGGACAGACGACGCCGCTGTCGAGACTGGGAGTCCAGACTTCGCTCGCACGCGCCCGGCCGAGGTTCCAGGCCAGCCAGTCGCCCGCCTGCGGAGGGCGGACCGTGGCGCACCCGCGGACCTCGGCGGGCAACCCCGCGAGCACGGGTGTCGCGTCGTCGGAGAGCTGAGAGAGGTAGTGCCAGTCGACCTTGCCGGTGCTCTCGTAGCGCGCGATGTTGCGCTCGGCGATGTAGGCGTCGGGATTGATCGCCGCCAGGACGACCAGGACCGAGGCTCCGGAGAGGAGCGCCGCGCGCGGCACCCACCACCCCGACAGGCGCACCCCCGCGGCGACGACCAGGGCGAGGACGAGGCCGAGCCAACCCTCGAAGAACGACACCAGCAGCCGCAGGCGTGTGAATCCGTACGCCTCCTCGTAGACGTGCATGCGGGAGAGCGCGGACACGACGACGATCAGCGTCAGCAGGCAGAGCGCGCCGAGGACGACGCGCAGCAGCAGCCGGTCGCGCGCCCGGGCACGTGACGCCTTGCGCGCGGTGAGCGCGACGACCCCGAGCGTGAGCATCGTCGCGACCGTGAGCTGGCCGAAGCCCTGGTGCACGTACTCGGCGTAGGTGAGTCCGGTCGTCCGGCGGAGGTAGCCGTGACCGCCGAACATCACCGTGAGCTGCGCGGTCACGAACAGGCCGAACACCGCGACCACCAGGGACACCGGGACCAGCCACTCGAAGCGCCGAGCGACCGGCGGTCCCGGCGGCGGCGCGAGGCGCTCGACCAGCGGCGGGTTGAGCGCGGCGTACACGCCGGCCAGGGTCAGCGCGGCCAGCGCCAGCCCGGCGAACGCCCGGGCGGGCGTGTCGGCCAGCGTCAGGTCGGGCACGAGAGCGTCCACCCACCGGGCGAACAGCGCGTCCGCCGAGGCGAAGAGTGCGACGAAGACGACGACGGCGACCACGGAGAGCAGGACGGTCCGGACGACCGGCACCCACGTCCGTGCGCCCCGACCCCGTGCGACCGACCTCCCCACCCACGGCAGCCCGCGCACCGAGCCGATCGGAACCAGACCGGTCGACGCGACGATCCCGATGACCGACCGGGCTCCTCCGAGAGAGGTGGCTCCGACGACGAACGCCGTGAGCAGGCACAGGAGGCTGAGCCACTCCGCGGCCCGCAGGAAGAGCGTGGACAGCAGGAGAAGGATCAGCGCGGCCGAGACGAGATGGTACGGGCGACGGAGGTGCGGGTCGGCGAGGGCGACGACGGCGCACACGCTCACCAGGACCAGGAAGGTGCCGAGCCCTAGCTGCCGGTGGGGCAGCACGAGCGCGGCCAGCACACCCACCGCCGCCACCGCAGCGACGAGCCGGGGACGGGCCGCAAGCGACTTCTCGGGCCAGAGGTCACCGAAGAAGACGTCGAACGCGGGCGTGGGCTTGGCGGGAGGTGCAGGAGCGGGAAAAGCGGGGATGGTCATGGGAGTCGTCCCTCCGGGAGACAGGCGCGGATGCGGCATCCGGTCGTGGTGTCGGCGACCTCGATCGTGCCGCCGTGCAGGTCGGTCACCCAGCGTGCGATCGCCAGGCCGAGGCCGGTGCCGCCGTCGTCCTGACCGGCGCCGGTGCCGGTCGTGAAGCGCTCGAAGACGGCCGTACGTTGCGCGGGTGCGATGCCCGGCCCCTCGTCGGAGACCTCCAGCACCATGCCGCCCTCGCCGGGGTGCGCCCGGATGGTCACGGTGCCCTGGTCCGGGCTGTGACGCGCTGCGTTGTCGAGGAGGTTCGCGGTGAGCTGGTGGAGGCGTGCACGGTCGGCGCGCACGACGAGATCGGACGGCTCGACCTGCACCGTGAACCGCACCGGGCGTCCGGTCAACGTCGCTTCGCGGACGGCGTCCTCGAGGAACGGCCGCACCTCCATCGGCTGGGCGTCGAGGGCACTGATCCCGGCGTCCACGCGGGACAGGTCGAGCAGGTCGGACACGAGGTGGCTGAGCCGCTCGGTCTGGTCGAGCGCCGTACGCAGCTGCTCGGGGTCAGGCTCGACGACACCGTCGGCGAGGTTCTCGAGCAGCGCCCGCAGCGCGGTGACCGGCGTTCGCAGCTCGTGCGAGACGTTCGCGACGAGGTCGCGGCGCTGTCGGTCGACGGCCTCGAGATCGGCGGCCATCGTGTTGAACGCGCGGGAGAGCTCGCCGACCTCGTCACGTGACGACGCAGTGACCCGGCGGGAGTAGTCGCCGGTTGCCATCGTCCTCGCGGCCGCCGTCATCTCCCTCAGCGGCGACGTCATCCCGCGGGCGAGGAGCTGGGTGAGGAGCAGGGCGACGGCGACGGTCGCGGGGACGGTCACGAGCGGGTCGAGGCCGAGGCGCGAGCCCGCGAGCGGGAGGACGGCAGCGACGGCGACCGTCACCGCGACGAGGACGCCGAGCTTGGTCTTGATCGAGCCCAACCGGTCGAGCGGTCTCACGAGGTCACCTCCAGGGCGTAGCCGACCCCGTGGACGGTCCGTACGACGTCGGCGCCGAGCTTGCCGCGAAGGGAGCGCACGTGACTGTCGACCGTCCTGGTGCCGGCTGCGTCGGGCCAGTCCCAGACGTCGGCCAGCAGCCGCTCACGGGTCAGGACGGTGCCGGGCGTCGCCGCGAGGCACACCAGGAGGTCGAACTCCGTCGGTGTGAGGTGGACCAGCTCGCCGTCGCGGCGGACCAGACGGCGCGCGTGGTCGATCTCGAGCGGTCCGACCGTGCGCGGACCGGGGGCGCCGGCCGCGAGCGATGCCGCCCGCTCGACGCGCCGGAGGAGCGCCCGGACCCGAGCGACGAGCTCCCGCATGCTGAACGGCTTCGTGAGGTAGTCGTCGGCTCCGACCCCCAGACCCACCAGTACGTCGGTCTCGTCGTCGCGAGCGGTGAGCATGAGGACGGGCAGCGGTCGCTCGGCCTGGATGCGCCGGCACACCTCGTGCCCGTCGTACCCCGGAAGCATCACGTCGAGGACCACCACGTGCGGCAGCCAGTCGGCCGCGGCCGCGACGGCGCTCGGGCCGTCGTACTCCTGACGCACCTCGAAGCCCTCGGCGACCAGTCGGTCGGCGACGGACTGGTTGATGAGGCGTTCGTCCTCGACGACCAGGACGCGTGCTGCCGTCGTGTTCATGCCTCGACCTTAGGTTCGCCGCTGCGCAGGGGAGGCCGCGAACTCGTGAAGATCCTGTGCAGGTGTCCCGGGAGTACGGGACGACCTGCACAGGACGCAGGACCGCTCAGGCGACGTCGCGTCGACGGACCAGGACGATGACCAGGACCACGAGCCCGACGCAGTAGGCCGCCACCGTCGTCAGCGCCTGGCCGCCCGAGAGGACGTCGAGGATGCCCGGGGTCTCGTTCGGGTTGGCGGAGACGTCGATCAGCGCACCGACCAACGACCCGCCGGCCGTCCCGGGCAGGACCTCTGTCACCGCCTCGACGGGGCCGAGCAGCGCGCCGACCCCGCGGAGGAGGTTCTCGACGACCAGGGCCCAGACCAGACCGAGACCGACCGCCAGCGCTGGTCCGCGCGCCACGGTGCCGAGCGCGAAGCCGAGCAGCGCCCACATCTCGAGGACGAGGAAACCACCGCCGAACGACTCGGCGAGCGCACCCGCCGACGGCCAGGTGACGGCCTGCGACTCGGTGCCGGCGACCAGGAGCGAGACTCCGGCGAACAGCACCAGCGTCAGTGCGAGGCTGCCGAGGACGGCGATCGTGAGCGCGACCAGCGAGCCACCGACCGTGGCGGGACGAGACGGACCTTGGGTGAAGATGGTCTTCCACGTGCCCCATCCATAGCCGTTGCCGGCGACGATCGCGCCGAGCACCAGCGCCAGCGCGCCGCCGAACATCGGCAGGCCCTGGACGAGCACGACCGGGAGCGCCGGAGGCAGCATCTCGACGAGCAGCCCCGCACGTGTGTCGCCGTCACCGGCGAAGCTGAGGTCGCCCGTCCGGTACGACAGGTACGGGAACAGGTAGCCGAACACCAGAGCCAGGGTCACCCAGACGGCGACCAGCACCCACACCGCCGGCCACCTGCGCAGCCGGAGAACCTCTGCTCGTGTGCTGCGGACGACCGGGTTGTCGATCAGCGTGGTCATGCCACCGTCTCCTTCGTCTGTGCGGGCGTCGTCTGCGTGGTCGTCGTCATCTCGAAGAAGACCTCCTCGAGGCTGCGCTCGGTGGGGAACACCTCGTGGACGTCGACACCCGCCGCGACCAGGTCGCGGACGAGCGCCGGCGCGCCCGCCGGTTTCAGGTCGAGCTCCAACCCGTGCGGCGTACGGTGCACCGCGTCGTCACCGGCTGCCTTCATCGCGACCGCGAGCGCCGTGTCCTCCGGGGTGGCGCGCACCCGCAGGGTCGCCTCCCCGCGGAGCTCGGCGACGCGCGCCTCACGGAGCAGCCGACCGCCGTTGATGACACCGACGCGGTCGCAGATCTCCTGGACCTCGGTGAGCAGGTGGCTCGACAGCAGCACGGTCTGCCCGCCTCGTGCGAGCGAGACGACGAGTGCCCGCATGTCGGCCATCCCGGCGGGGTCGAGGCCGTTGGTCGGCTCGTCGAGGACGATCAGCTCCGGGTCGCCCATGAGCGCGGACGCGACGCCGAGCCGCTGCTTCATGCCGAGCGAGTACGCCTTGAACCGGTCGCCCCCACGGTCGGTGAGGTCGACGCGCTCCAATGCCGCGTCCACGGCCGCGTCGCCGAGTCCTCGATAGCGCGCCAAGGTCCGCAGGTTCTCGCGGCCCGACAGGTACGGGTAGAAGCCCGGCCCCTCGACCAAGGCGCCCACCTGCGCGATGACGTCGGGGCGACCTGCCGGCCGCCCCAGGACGCTCGCCGAGCCGGCCGTCGGCCGGATCAGGCCGAGCATCATCCTCAGGGTCGTCGTCTTGCCGGCCCCGTTCGGGCCGAGGAATCCGTAGACCTCGCCCCTCCGCACGGTCATGCTGACCGAGTCGACGGCGAGTCGATCGCCGTACCTCTTGGTCAGCCCGTGTGTCTGCACCACCAGATCGTTCATGGGCACCACGGTCGTCGTTCGCGTGCTGCGTCGCGTCCGCTGCGTCGCGGCTCCGGCGTACGCGGATCCGCGTACGCCGGAGCCTCGCGTGGTCGTACGCCGCAGGGCTCTAGCCGGTCTATCGTCGGGCCCGTGAGCGACCGGCGCAGCGTCCTGGCGAACGCCCATGGCTGGTGGGCGATGGTGGCCGTCGTGCTGCTCGGCACCTTTGCGGCCAACCGCGACGTCGACCCCGGTCACGGGGCGGTCGCGGCCGCGGTGATCGTCGCGGTGCTCGCCGTCCTTCCGGCCGTGCTCCCGTGGCGACCCGAGGTGGCCGTCGCGGCCAGCGGTGTCTGCACGGCCGTCTACTTCGGCGCGGGATTCGCGGACGGCCCGATCTTCCTGGCACTCCCGACGGTGACCTTCGTGGCCGTGCTGCGGGCGACGTCGTACCGGTGGGTGCCGTGGGCCACCGCCGCCGCCGTCCTCGCGGCGACCGCGCTCGTCCTCCGGATGCTCGTCACGGACGGGGAGCGGACGCAGGAGGTGTGGCAGGCCATCGGACTGCTCGCCGTGGTCGCGGCGGCCGGTGCCGTCGCCACCGTCGTGAGCCAGCTCGAGGCCTCGCGCGCCGACCGGACCGCTCGCGCGGCGAGCGAGGAGCAGCTGCGCATGGCCCAGGACCTGCACGACGGCGTCGGGCACGGACTGGCCGTGATCGCCATGCAGGCAGGAGTCGCCCTGCACGTGCTCGACCGCGACCCGGACAAGGCCCGCGAGAGCCTGGAGGCGATCCGTGCCACCAGCCGTGAGTCGCTGGACGCGCTGCGGACCGAGCTCGGTCGCATGGCGGGTGCTGAGTCTGAGGCGGCTCGCCGCCCGGTGCGCGGACTGGGCGACCTGGACGCGCTGATCGAGCGGGTACGCGCGGGTGGCCTCGAGGTCGACCGCGAAGGCGAGCCTGGCGCGGTCGACGACCGGATCGGTGAGGTCGCCTACGCCGTGGTGCAGGAGGCGCTGACCAACACCTTGCGTCACGCGGACGCGAGCCGGGCGGTCGTCGCGATCGTGCGCGAGCCGGGGACGGTCGTCGTGAGCGTGCGCGACGACGGACGCGGTGCACCCGCAGAGGGCCAGGATGAGGGCATGGGGATCTCCGGCATGCGGGCACGCGTCGCCGAGCTCGGCGGCACCCTGGACGTGACGCCGGCCGACGACAGCGGCAGCGGCTTCGTCGTCCGCGCGACCCTCCCGGACCCCGCGTGATCCGCGTGGCGCTGGTCGACGACCAGCCGCTGGTCCGGATGGGACTGGCGACCCTCGTCGACTCCGAGGACGGCCTGGAGCTGGTCGGGCAGGCGGCCGACGGTCGGGACGGGCTCGCGCTGATCCGCCGTACGAGGCCCGACGTGGTGCTGTGCGACGTCCGGATGCCGGTGCTCGACGGACTGGCGCTGCTCGAGGAGGTCACCCGTGACCCGGCACTCGCCGGGGTGCGGGTCGTGATGCTGACGACGTTCGAGCTCGACGAGTACGTCTTCGAAGCCCTGCGGCACGGTGCCAGCGGGTTCCTCCTCAAGGACGTCGAGCCCACCGCCCTGCTCGACGGGATCCGCGTCGTGGCGGAGGGGGGATCGCTGCTCGCCCCGTCGGTGACGCGGACCGTCATCACGCGGTTCGCGGGCACGTCGGCCGCGTCGCGTCCGCATCCCCGCCTCGGCGACCTCACCGAGCGCGAGACCGAGATCCTCGGCTGGGTCGCGACCGGTCGCTCGAACCAGGAGATCGCCGACGAGCTGGTCGTCAGCCCCGACACCGTCCGGACCCACGTGAGCCGGGCGATGGTCAAGCTGCACGCCCGCGACCGTGCGCAGCTGGTCGTGTACGCGATCGAGTCGGGGCTCGGGCGATGACACGGCCGACGGCCCGCCCCCTACGCTGACCGACATGAACCGCACGCGTCGGGCCGTCGTCGTCCTCGGGGTCCTCGGACTGACCGGCATCGTCCTCCTCGGCACCGCCAACGCCGTCGTGCTGGCACGCACCGACCAGTGGATCGTCGACGATCCCGACGACCTTCCGCACGCCCAGGTGGCGATCGTGCCCGGCTCGCTGGTGCGACCCGACGGCACTCTCGGGGCGGTCGTGCGCCAGCGGGTCGACGCGGCGGTGGCCCTGTACGAGGCGGGCACGGTCGACAAGATCCTGGTCTCGGGAGACAACGGCACGCACGCCTACAACGAGCCGGACACGATGCGTGACGCCGTCCTGGCCGCCGGCGTCCCGCCCGAGGACGTGTTCACCGACTACGCGGGCTTCAACACGTGGCACACGATGCTGCGGGCTCGCGAGGTCTTCGGCGTCTCGACCGCGGTCGTGGTGACGCAGGACTTCCACATCGCGCGGGCCGTCGACCTCGCCCGCAACGCGGGGCTGGAGGCGTACGGCCTCGGCGTCGGCGACGCGAACGCCCTGCGCGCCGACGTGCGTGAGCTGCTCGCCCGGGTCCGCGGGCTCGGTGAGGCGACCGTGCGGCCCGACGTCGTCCTCGGCCCGCCGCTCCCCATCGAGGGTGACGGGCGCGACTCCTGGGCACCCGACCGCCGGCCGCCGGTCGACGCCAAAACCGGGTGACGAGGTCGCACCGACCTCCTAAGGTGGCGCGCATGTGCTTCGCCTTCGCGTGCCCCCTCGTGATCCGTCCCCGCCGCTCCTGACGGCGCGGCGCCTCACCTTCGATCGCGTCGTCCTCCGGATGCCCCGCACCCGGCAGCGCGTCGGCGACCCCACCCGCTCCCGGGTGCTCCATTCCTCTGCGGTTGGAGCGCTCCCTTGCGATCACACACCCCTCACGGCGGCCGGCACGAGCTCGGCCAGAACTTCCTCCACCACCGTCCGACCATCGAACGCATCGTCGCCCTCGTCGGTGCGACGGACGGCCCCATCCTCGAGATCGGCAGCGGCGACGGCGCCCTCACGCGTCCGCTCGCCGGCCTCGGACGCGACCTGCTCGCGGTCGACCTGGACCGTCGTCGCGTCGAGCGCCTTCGCGCGCGGCTGCCGGGGGTCACCGTCCGTCAGGGCGACGCGCTCGACGTACCGCTCGACCGTCCCGTCGTCGTCGGCAACGTCCCGTTCCACCTGACCACCCCGATCCTGCGGCGCCTGCTGCGGTCGCCGGGATGGCAGCACGCCGTCCTGGTGACGCAGTGGGAGGTGGCGCGCAAGAGGTCCGGTGTCGGAGGGAGCACCATGATGACGGCGCAGAGCGCACCGTGGTTCGCCTTCGATCTGCATCACCGTGTGCCTGCGAGCCACTTCACCCCGATGCCGAGTGTCGACGGCGGGATCCTCACCGTCGAGCGGCGTGAGCACCCGCTGGTGCCGACGACCGAGCGCGCCCGGTACGAGCGGTTCGTGCGGGCGGTGTTCACCGGCCGGGGGAGGGGACTCGAGCAGATACTCGTACGGGTGACCGGGACGCCGGTGCGAGGCCTCCGGCGTGCGCTGGCCGAGGCGCGCGTCGGCCGAGCGGCGCTGCCGCGCGACCTCGCCCCGGCCCAGTGGGCGGCGTTGTGGTGTCGGCTCGGAGCGGCGGCGGTGAACGAGCGGTCACCCGAGGGCTGACGTCACCAGCGGTTGCGGACGTCCTCGGCCCATCCGACGAGCCCGTCGACCTCGACCCAGGTCCCGGTGTCGTCCTGGATGCGCCCGCTCCAGTGGCCGAAGCACTGGTGCGTCCGGGACGAGAAGACCTTGAGGTCGGTGACGGACCTCTTGAGGTGGAAGGGCGTGAACGTGAGGTCGACGGTGCCACCGGTGATCCGCCAGGGCGCCATCCAGTCCTCGACGTCGTAGCTCCACACCAGCTCCTCGCTGATCTTCGACAGGTGCCCGTCGACGACCAGCGCGTTCTCCACCGACCCGGTGCCGTCGGTCCACTTCCCACCGACCTGGATCCCGATCACCCGGCCGCCGGTGCGACCGGACCCCGCACCCCAGTTCCAGTGCATCGCGTACGGCCAGCGACCGCGGCCGTGGTCCAGCGTCGCCCAGGACTCGCCCTCGGGAAGGTCGGAGGCGACCCCGTCGACGCGGATCCTGCCGGTCGCCGGACGCGCCACGTCCTTGACCGTGTACTGGAACAGACGGTCGCTCCACGGCACGACGACGCCGAGCGACTCGTGCCCCTCGGGTCGATGGGCGACGACGTCGACCTGCACCCGCTCGGTCCGGGCTCGGAGACGCGTCCCGCCGTCGACCTCGTCGAGAGCGATCTGCACCTTGTTGGTCCGGGCACGGGCCGGGCCGGCCCCCAGCGTGCCGGGCAGGGTGGCGCTCCCGCCGAGGATGCCGATGGCGTCGTACGCGATGGTCTCGCCGGTGGTCCGGTCCAGCAGCCACAGGCCGTGCACGGCGGCGTAGTCGATGTCGGAGAGCACGAGGGCGACCACGTGCGTGGGGGTCGTCACCGCCCAGTACTCCCAGCGCTTGTTGCGCCCCTTGCCGAGGCGGCCACGGCCGATGCCGTCGGTGGTGATCAGAGGCGTGCGCGTCCACCCGACCGCGTCGGGGTTGAGACGACCGTCGGGCAGCGTCAGGGACACCGGCGCCGTGATCTCCCGCTCGACGACGGTCAGCGGGCGTGCAGATCCACCTGCCGCGTGGTCGTGCCGCTGCCGCAGCCGCTGGTTGGATTCTCGTACTGCTTCGGCGTCCACCTTGAGCACCTTCCGGTCGTACGTCATCAAGCCGTTGGTCTCATCCTCCACGTCGGCGAGCTGGGTGTAGACGAAGGCCGTCAGCCCTTGCTCGACGGCGGGTCCCACCTGGGTGTGCTGGAGGCGCAGGTAGGCACGCTCGAACGACGAGCGGTCGGCGATCTTGCGGTAGCCGAACTCCTTGTCGCCCCAGACGTGTCCCGGCACCCGATGGGAATAGCCGCCGTACTCCGACAGCACGGCCGCGCGCGGGTCGTCGGCGTCTGCACGCGAGAGACGGTAGCGCCGGAAGTAGACGTGCCTGCTCGTCATGTCGCCGCCGCCCTGGTCGTACCAGCCGCTCGCGTGGTCGACGGGGCGGCTCGGGTCGAGTGTGGTGACCCGCTGGGCGACGGCGTCGGCGTCGAACTGGCCCCAGCCCTCGTTGAACGGCACCCACGCCGCGACGCTCGGGACCGAGCGCAGCAGCGCGACCGTCGTGTCGAGCTCCTCCAGGAACTCCGTACGGCCGTCCGCGTCCTCGCGTCCGAACACGCGGTAGCGAGAGTCGTCCAGCCGGACAGGCAGCACGACGGGCGCGGTGACCACCGCGGGGTGATAGCGGCGGCCGCCGTTGACCATGTCCTGCCAGACGAGCATGCCGAGCCGGTCGCAGTGGTGGTACCACCGCATCGGCTCGATCTTGATGTGCTTGCGCAGCATCGTGAAGCCGAGGTCCTTGGCCGTCCGGATGTCGTGGACCATCGCCTCGTCCGACGGCGGG
>NZ_JARBCJ010000100.1:0-11996 GCF_028803055.1 Mumia sp. | reverse complement strand
AGCGCGACGTCGACCCGCTGCGTCTGATCACCGCCGAGGGCAGGCTCTATCTGGAGGGGTGGTGCCACCGCGCCGACGGCGTCCGGCTGTTCCGACTCGACCGGGTCGAAGGCATCGAGGTCCTCGACACCGCTGTCGCCGAGCACGAGGGCGTCGAACGCCGGGACTACACGACCCACCTGTTCGAGCCTCACGAAGGGGACGCGGAGGCGATCGTCGCGCTCCACCCCAACGCGCTGTGGGTCCGCGACTACGTCGATCACGCCGAGATCGGGACGGACGACCACGGGTGGCTGCTGATCAAGGTGGTCACCGGCGACGAGGCGTGGCTCAAGCGGTTCGTCCTGCGGTCGGCGGGCAACGTGCGGGTCGTCGAGCCGCGACGCCTCGCGGAGCAGGTCATCGCGGAGACCACCGCCTCCCTGGCGGAGTACGACCGGTCGACCGACCATTCCTGAGCGCTTCGTTTCGCGGGCCCCAGATGCGTGTGAGGGGAGACGAGTCCTTCCTCGGCGGCGTACGATGCCAGTGAAGGCGCAACGGAGCGCCCTGCGCACCGACGCACGGAATCGTGAGGTCCTTATGTTCAAGCAGATCGGCCCGATGGAGATCGTCCTCATCCTGGCCGTCCTGGTCCTGCTGTTCGGCGCCAAGAAGCTCCCGGAGCTTGCTCGGGGATCCGGGCGCGCGCTGCGGATCTTCAAGTCCGAGACCAAGGGCCTGATGGACGACGACGACGACAAGCCCGTCGTCGAGAAGCCCGTGGTGGAGAAGCCTGTCGTGGAGAGGACTGCCGCGCTGCCGTCCGACGTGGTGCAGCCGACTCGCCCGGCGACCGCGTACGACAAGCGTCCCGAGACGCCCTGATCTGACCCGTGGCGCTCATCTCGAGGGGCAAGCGGTCCGAACCGGCCGCTGCCCCCGACGGCACGATGCCTTTGGCAGAGCACCTGCGTGAGCTGCGTGACCGTCTCCTCAGGGCCGTGCTGGCGATCGTCGCAGGCACGGTCGTCGCGGCGTTCTTCTACGACCAGCTGCTCGACTTCCTGACCGTCCCGTACTTCGAGGCCGTCGAGACGCTGGAGGAGAACGGCCGCGACATCAACGAGGCCCTGACGTTCTCGGGGATCGCGGACCCGTTCACCTTCGCGCTCAAGATCTCGCTCGTCGCAGGGCTCGTCGTCTCCAGCCCGGTCTGGCTCTACCAGATCTGGGCGTTCATCGTGCCCGCGCTGCACCGCAACGAGCGGCGCTGGACGATCCTCTTCTGTGCGATCGCCGGTCCGCTGTTCATCATCGGGTTCGTCACCGGATACCTGGTGCTGCCCAAGGGCATCGAGCTCCTCATGGGCTTCACGCCCGACTTCGCCTCCAACTTCAATGCGCTCCCGGACTACCTCAGCTTCGTGCTGCGCATCCTGCTGGTGTTCTCGGTGGCGTTCGAGATCCCGCTGTTCGTCGTGCTCCTCAACGGCATGGGAGCGGTGTCCGGCCGCCAACTGGCCGGGGCCCGCTCCTGGATCATCGTGGCGACGTTCGTCTTCGCCGCGATCGCGACTCCGTCGACAGACCCGCTGACGATGGTGGTCCTTGCGCTGCCGATGACGGTTCTCTTCCTGATCGCGGAGGGGATCGCGCACCTCACCGACCGCCGGAGGGCCAAGCGTGCCGTCGCGGAGGGCCTCGCCGTCTCCGACGACGAGATGTCCGACATCACCGTCGAGCACCGCCTCGAGGACGAGCGCCCGAGCGACCTCGACGCTCCCGACGATCCGAGGAGCGCCCCGTAGGCTGGAGGTATGACCTCACCGGCGGAGCGATATGCCCAGTTCCGGGCTGCGCAGGCCAAACCTCTCCTTGCTGAGTTCGCCAGTCTGTACGCGTTCGATCTGGATCCGTTCCAGGTCGAGGCCTGCGAAGCTTTGGAGAACGGCCACGGAGTCCTCGTCGCGGCTCCGACCGGGTCCGGCAAGACCATCGTGGGTGAGTTCGCGGTCCATCTCGCGCTCGCCACGGGCCGCAAGTGCTTCTACACGACGCCCATCAAGGCGCTGTCGAACCAGAAGTTCCACGACCTGGTCGAGCGCTACGGTGCCGACCGGGTAGGGCTGCTGACCGGCGACAACACGATCAACGGCGAGGCGCCGATCGTCATCATGACGACCGAGGTGCTGCGCAACATGCTCTACGCCGGCTCCCGGACGCTGGAGGGTCTCGGCTACGTGGTCATGGACGAGGTGCACTACCTCGCCGACCGCTTCCGCGGTGCGGTCTGGGAGGAGGTCATCATCCACCTCCCGGAGTCCGTGCAGGTGGCGTCGTTGTCGGCGACGGTCTCCAACGCCGAGGAGTTCGGTGACTGGCTCAGCGAGGTGCGCGGCGACACCGTGACCGTGGTCTCCGAGCGTCGTCCGGTCCCGCTGTATCAGCACGTCCTCGTCGGGCGCCGCCTGTACGACCTGTTCGAGGGTGACCCCGCCGAGGGTGCGCAGGTCAACACCGAGCTCGAACGGATCGCCCGCGACGAGTGGCGGATGCGTCAGGTCGGACGCGCCGGCGGCGGGCCGGGGAAGCGCGGCAAGCGCGGCCAGTCGTACGGGGCCCACCGGCACCGCTCCCGCAACTACACGCCCAACCGGGTCGATGTCCTCGACCGGCTCGACTCCGCCGGACTGCTGCCGGCGATCACCTTCATCTTCAGCCGAGCCGGCTGCCAGGCCGCCGTCGAACAGTGCCTGTCGACGAACCTGCGGCTCACCTCACCGGCGGAGGAGCGCGAGATCCGCGCCTACGTCGAGTCCGCGACAGACAACCTCCCGCCGGCCGACCTGGAGGTCCTGGGCTACGCCGACTTCGTCGAAGGGCTCGCCCGCGGCATCGCCGCCCACCACGCGGGCATGCTGCCGACCTTCAAGGAGGTCGTCGAGCACCTCTTCAGCCAGGGCCTCGTCAAGGCCGTTTTCGCCACCGAGACGCTGGCGCTGGGCATCAACATGCCCGCCCGTTCGGTCGTCATCGAGCGCATGACGAAGTGGAACGGCGAGACGCACGCCGAGATCACGCCGGGGGAGTACACGCAGCTCACGGGTCGCGCCGGACGTCGAGGCATCGACGTCGAGGGACACGGGGTCGTGCTCTGGCAGCCGGGTCTGGATCCCAAGCACGTCGCGGGCCTCGCGTCGACGCGCACCTATCCGCTCCGGTCGTCCTTCCACCCGTCGTACAACATGGCCGTCAACCTGGTCCACCAGGTCGGTCGTGCGACCGCGCGGCAGATGCTCGAGCAGTCGTTCGCGCAGTTCCAGGCCGACCGACAGGTGGTCGGGCTCGCGCGCCAGGTCCACAAGGCGGAGGAGGCACTCGCGGGGTACGCCGAGGCGGCGACCTGCTCCAGGGGTGACTTCATGGAGTATGCCGCGCTGCGCCGCCGCATCAAGGACCTCGAGCAGAACGCGTCCCGCAAGCGACGCTCCGCGCACGCCGACGATGTCGCCGCCTCGCTGGCACGGCTCCGCCCCGGCGACGTGATCGCGGTGCCCGCCGGGCGGTGGGCAGGCTGGGCCGTGATCCTCGACCCCGGCACCCAGGACCGCAGCGCTCCCCGTCCGTTCGTGCTCACCGACGACCGGCACGCGCGCCGGCTCGGGCTGGTCGACTTCCCGTCGCCCATCACCCCCGTCCGTAGGATGCAGGTCCCGCGGACCTTCAACGCCCGCAACCCGCAGCAGCGACGCGATCTCGCGTCGACGTTGCGGCAGAAGACGCGCGACCTCGATCTGCCGAGTGCTCGCCGGAGCAAGGGCGCCCCGGTGCACGATCCCGAGATCGACGAGCTCCGCGACACGCTCAAGCATCACCCGTGCCACCAGTGCCCCGACCGCGAGGACCATGCCCGCTGGGCCGAGCGGTGGTTCCGCCTGGAGCGCGACACCGCCAACCAGCGCCGGCGGATCGAGCAGCGGACGAACACCGTCGCTCGGCAGTTCGACCGGGTGTGCGAGGTCCTGGACGAGCTCGGCTACCTCGACGGCGACACCGTGACCCCGGACGGCCGGCGCCTGCAGCGTCTCTACTCCGAGCTCGACCTGCTCGCAGGGGAGTGCTTGCGGCGCGGCACGTGGGACGACCTGGATCCTGCCGAGCTCGCCGCGGTGCTCAGCGGGCTCACGTACGAGTCACGCAACCCCGAGGGGGACGGCCCGCCACGGTTCCCGCGCGGGACCGCGGCGATCGTCGCCGACGAGATGGCGCGCACCTGGGCCGAGCTGGAGCAGGTGGAGCGCACGCACCGGCTGTCGTTCCTGCGGCGTCCCGACTTCGGCTTCGCCTGGACGGCCTGGCAGTGGGCGTCGGGCTACGACCTCGACGTCGTCCTGGAGTCCAACGACGTGGCCGCCGGCGACTTCGTCCGCGCGATCAAGCAGCTCCTCGACGTCATCGAGCAGGTTGCCGCGGCGGCCACCGACGACGCGCTGCGCAAGAAGGCGCGGGCAGCCGCAGACCTGCTGCGCCGCGGCGTGATCGCCTACTCCTCCGTCTCCGAGTAGCCCCGCGGGTCACTCTCGGGGGCTCGCGGGTCACTCCTGGACCGCTCGCGGGTCACTCTCGGGCGCTCGCGGGTCACTCCTCGCCGAGCAGCTCGTCGATCCGCTGGACCTTCTCGGAGAGCTGTCCCGTACGTCCCGGACGGATGTCGGCCTTGAGCACCAGCGACACCCGTGGCGAGACGTCGGCCACGGCCTCGACGGCACGCTTGACGACGTCCATCACCTCGTCCCACTCGCCCTCGATGTTGGTGAACATGGCGTTGGTCTCGTGAGGCAGGCCGCTCGCGCGGACGACGGCGACGGCCCGTGCAACGGCTTCCCCCACGCCGCCGGCGTCGTCGGCGGTCGCCGGGCTGATGCTGAACGCTGCGATCATCGCCTCAGCGTACGAGAAGGCCCGCCACCTGGCGCTGTCTGTCGTACGTCGTGAGGCGATCCGTCGCCGCCGCCCGCTACGGTGCGGGTATGTCCCAGCAGAAGCTGCTCCTGCTCGACTCGGCCTCCCTCTACTTCCGGGCGTTCTTCGGGATGCCCGACACCCTCAGGTCGCCCGACGGCACGCCCGTCAACGCCGTACGAGGGATGCTCGACTTCGTCGCGACGCTGGTCGACTCGCTCGAGCCGGATGCGATGGCCGCGTGCTGGGACAACGACTGGCGGCCGGCGTGGCGCGTCGAGCTCATCCCGTCCTACAAGGGACACCGGGTCGAGGAGGCCCAGGCGACGGCCCCCGACGTGGAGGAGACGCCCGACCTCCTCGACGTCCAGGTGCCGGTGATCGCCCGAGCACTCCAGATCCTCGGCATCCCCGTCGTCGGTGCCGACGGCTACGAGGCCGACGATGTCATCGGCACCCTCGCGACCACCTGGGACGGCCCCGTCGACGTGGTGACGGGTGACCGCGACCTGTTCCAGCTCGTCGACGACGCCCGTGGCGTGCGCGTCCTCTACCCGGCCAAGGGGATGAGCAAGCTGGAGTCGGTCGACGCAGCGTGGATCCGCCACCGGTACGGCATCGAGCCGGCCCAGTACGCCGACTTCGCGGTGCTGCGCGGCGACCCGTCCGACGGCCTGCCCGGTGTGGCCGGGATCGGCGAGAAGACGGCCGCGACCCTCCTCGCCGCCCATGGTGACCTGGCGGGCATCGTGGAGGCTGCCGCGGACCGGCACGTCCAGATGGCCCCGCGGGCTCGTAAGAACCTCCTGGCGGCCGCGGACTATCTCGCGGTCGCGCCTCGAGTCGTCGAGGTGGTCCGTGACCTGCCGCTCGATGTCGACCTGACGCTCCGGCCCGTGACGACCGAGCAGATCCGCGAGATGGCGGAGCTGGCGGAGGCCTGGGGTCTCGGCCGTCCGGCCGAGCGGGCCGTAGCTGCCCTGACGGCGCCCTGAGGGCCCGCGGGGCGCCGCCGGTAGTCTCGAGGGCATGACCACCGACATCTCTCGCCGGCTCGACGCTGCCCGGGCGGCAGCGAAGGACTCCGGAATCGACGCTCTTCTGGTCACGCCCGGTGCCGACCTGCGCTACCTCACGGGGTTCGCCGCGATGCCGCTCGAGCGTCTGACCTGCCTGGTGCTGCCGACCGAGGGCGACCCGGTCCTGGTCCTTCCGCGTCTCGAGGTGGCGATGGCGGTCGAGGCCGGTGTCGAGGAGCACGGCATCGCCCTGGTCGGCTGGGAGGAGACCGACGACCCGTACGCCGCCGCCCACGCAGCAGCGAAGGGTGCCCGACGTGTCGCCGTGGACGACCACATGTGGGCCGAGCGTGTCTTTGCGTTCGGCCTCGCCTTCGGTGACGCCGACCAGGTCCTCGCCGGCGGCGTGCTGCGGCCGCTCCGGACGCGCAAGACGCCCGACGAGATCGAGGCCCTCCGCGAAGCCGGCGCCGCGATCGACCGCGTCCACACGCGCATGGGGGAGTGGCTTCGACCCGGCCGGACGGAGCGGGAGGTGGGCCGGGACATCGCCGAGGCCATCCTGGCCGAGGGCCACGAGAGCGTCGAGTTCGTGATCGTCGGTTCCGGACCCAACGGGGCCTCGCCCCACGCCGAGGTCTCTGACCGCGTCATCGAGCGCGGCGACCCCGTCGTCGTCGACATCGGCGGAGTGATGCCGTCCGGCTACTGCTCCGACTCGACCCGCACCTACGTCGCCGAGGGCTCGGCACCGGCGGACTTCCTCGCCTACTACGAGGTTCTCCGCCGAGCTCAGGACGCGCAGTGCGCGTACGCCCGCCCCGGCGTCTCGGCGCAGTCGGTGGATGCGGTCGGCCGCGACGTGATCGCGGAGTCCGGCTACGGCGAGGCCTTCCTCCACCGCACCGGCCACGGGATCGGGCTCGAGACCCACGAGGAGCCCTACATCGTCTCCGGCAACGAGCTCGCACTCGAGCCGGGGATGGCGTTCTCGATCGAGCCCGGGATCTATCTCGAGGGTCGTCACGGTGCCCGTATCGAGGACATCGTCGTGACCACCGACGACGGCCTCGAGCGTCTCAACCTCACCACCCGCGACCTCGTCGTGCTCGACTGACGTGAGAGACGACGTCTCTGACACCGGTCAGATCGTCGCCTCCCGGGCCGCGGTCGATATCCTGTCGCACGTGGAGGATACCGACGCGCAAATCGTCCGGCTACTGTCTGCTGACGGCCGGATGTCTTTCACCGACCTCGGACGGGCCACCGGCCTGTCCACCAGTGCTGTCCACCAACGTGTCAAGCGGCTCGAGGCGCGAGGAGTGGTGCGTGGCTACCAGGCCCAGCTCGACCCGGCGGCGGTCGGCCTGGGCCTCAGCGCCTTCATCTCCATCCGTCCCATCGACCCGAGCCAGCCTGACGACTCCCCAGAGCGGCTGCGGCACCTCGACGCCATCGAGGCCTGCTACTCGGTCGCGGGGGAGGAGAGCTATGTGCTCAAGGTCAGGGTGCCGAGCACCGTTGCCCTGGAAGGGCTGCTCGCCGAGATCCGGGCGGCGGCGAACGTCTCGACCAGGAGCACCATCGTCTTGTCCACCTACTACGAGAACCGCCCGATCGGAGGCTGACCCTAGTATGGCCGACCTGGCCACCTTCACCGTACGACGTGTCACCGACCCAGAGCCTGAGCTGCTGGACTCGCTGCACGCTTTGATCACCGAGCTGGTGGAGGAGGGTGCCGCACTCGGATGGCTGGAGCCACCGAGCCGGTCCGACGTCGGCGACCTTCTCGGCGACCTGGTGCAGGAGAGCGACCTCGACGACGCCTGCCTTGCTGTCGCCGAGGACGCCGAGGGCGGTGTCGTCGGGTTTGCGTACTGGTCACGCCGGATGGGCGAGACCGAGCAGCCGCACGCGGACATCGGCCGCGTCGCTGTCTCGTCCCGTGCCCGGGGGGCCGGCCTCGGCCGACGCTTGGTCGGCGAGCTCATCGACTACGCCCGCAAGTCGGGCATCGAGATCCTCACCCTGGACGTACGCGGCAACAACCACGCGGCGATGGCGCTGTACGAGCGCCTCGGATTCCAGGAGTACGGCAGGATCCCCGACTTCGTCGCCATCGGCGACCAGCGGTGGGACAACGTCTACTTCTGGCTGGACCTTCGCACCGACGAGCACGACCTCACGCTCCACGGCGACACACCGACCGGGCCCGGGGCCTCCGAGGTGCGTTGATGGGTGGCGGCCGGACTCTGTACCGCGGGGTCAGTCTCCTGGACCGCCGCCGTCCGGCCGCGCTGGCTGTCGAGGGCGAGACGATCGCCTGGATCGGTGACGACCACGACGCCGCGTCGTGGGTCGACGGTGCGACCGAGGTCCGGGCGCTCGACGGGACGTTGCTGACGCCCGGATTCGTCGACGCCCACGTCCATCTGGCGATGACCGGTCACGCGCTGCGAGGTCTGGACCTCGCAGGAGCGCGCTCGCGGGTCGAGGCGCTCGAACGCCTGGGCGTCCACACGTCCCGCTCTGGCGACGTCGTCGTGCACGGTCAGGGGTGGGACGACACGTCCTGGCCCGACGGCACGCTCACCGGTCCCGACCTCGACCGCGCCGCCGGTGGGCGTCCCGTCTACCTGGGACGCGTCGACGGGCACTCGGGCGTCGTCTCGGCCTCTCTGGTCAGCAGGGTCCACGGCCTGCGAGAGGCTGACGGCTGGAGCGCCGGCGGACGGGTCGAGCGAGACGCCCACCACCTCGTACGCCAGCATCTGGCGACGCTGTCCGATCCCTCCCACCGTGCGGCGACGATCGGTACGGCCCTGCGTGCGGCGGCCGCAGCCGGCATCGTCTCGGTCCACGAGAACGCCGCCCCGCACATCTCGCCGCTGGAGGACGTGGACGTGGTGCGCGCGCTGGCCGCGTCCGAGGTCCTGCCGCACGTGGTGACCTACTGGGGTGCGCGCGACGCCTATGCGGACGCGCGAGCGTACGGCGTGGCGGGCCTGGCGGGAGACCTCAACATCGACGGCTCCCTGGGCTCGCACACCGCTGCGCTGCACGAGCCGTACGACGACCGTCCGTCGACCATCGGGCACCAGTACCTCGAGGCGGACGAGGTTGCCGAGCACGTCGTCGGCTGCACGCGCGCCGGCCTCCAGGCGGGCTTCCACGTCATCGGCGATCGAGCGTCGGCCACCCTGGTCGAGGGTCTGCGTCGCGCACGGGACGTCCTCGGGACGGATACGTTGCGCGCCGCGCGCCACCGTGTCGAGCACCTCGAGATGCCGTCGGGGGCCGACCTCGAGCTGCTCGCCCAGCTCGGTGTCACCGCCAGCGTCCAGCCGGCGTTCGACGCCGCGTGGGGCGGGTCGGACGGGATGTATGCCGCTCGTCTCGGCAAGGACCGTTCGCACGGGATGAACCCGCTGGCGGCGATGGCCGCGATCGGCGTCCCGCTCGCCTTCGGCTCCGACGCCCCCGTGACTCCGCTCGCGCCGTGGCACGCCATCGCGGCGGCGACGAGGCCGCAGGCGGGCGGGCAAGCGCTGTCGCTCGCACAGGCGGTGCATGCGCACACCGTCGGCGGATGGCGGGCCGCCCGCATCGACGGCACCGGCCGGCTCGAGCCGGGGGCGGCGGCACATCTCGCGGTCTGGGAGGTCCCGACGGGAGCGCAGGCGGCCGACGCGGCCGTCGCCGGCGAGGCGAGGTGCGTCCGCACGGTGGTGTCGGGACGCACCGCGTACGAGATGGCCTCGAGCGTCGCCTGAGTGTTGACACGAGCGGTCAGGGAGGGCACTGTCGTATCTGATCGCCTCTCGGATGCTGGCGGTATCACGGGGAGAGGCTTCACGCCAGAGGCACCTGGCGCCCACTAGACAACAGCTTCTGCTGGTCCGAAGGGCGCCGGGCCTCTGGCGGATCACTTCTCGCACGGTCACCTCCCTCTCGCCGCTCCGTCGGTGGCACCTCCCGGTAGCGTTGACCTGTGCCTCGTGCTCTCTCCTTCGCCGACCGGACCTGGTTCCGGCGCACCGCCCTTGCTGTGGCGGCCGGCCTGGTCGTGTCGTGCGGCTTCGCGCCGGTCTCGCAGCCATGGTCCGTGTGGCCAGGCCTGATCCTGCTGGTGGTCGCCCTTCGTGGCGCGAGCGTCGGCGTGGGGGCGTGGTTGGGCTGGGCGTTCGGGACGTCGTTCCTCCTCGTCCTGCTGTCCTGGGTGCTGGTCTTCGAGATCCCCGGGGCGTACGTCGCCCTCGCCGCCTTCGAAGGCCTCTTCTACGGCGCGTTCGGTGCCGCCTTCGCGGCACTGGCGCGCCTGCGAGCCTGGCCGGTGCTCGGCGCACTGGCGTGGATGGCGGCGGAGATGCTGCGGAGCCTGTTTCCCTTCGGTGGTTTCCCGTGGGGGAGGCTGGCGTTTGCCGCGGTGGACACGCCGCTGGCGCCGATCGCGCGCTGGCTGGGGGTCTCGGCACTGTCGGGAGCGGTGTTCCTGACGGCGGCGCTGGCCGTGTGGGCGTTCTCGTGCTGGCGCGCCGAGTCGGGACGCGTGCGTCGGCTGGCTCTGGGCGCGGTGTCCGTCGGCGCTGTCTTCGCGGTCGGTGCCGTGCTTCCCGTCGGGATCGCCGGGGACGGTCGTTCGATGCAGGTGGCGATCGTGCAGGGTGACGTTCCCGGGACCGGCGCGTCCTGGTACGGCGAGCAGCGCCAGGTCCTCGAGAACCACGTCCGCGTGACGTCGGCGTACGCGGCTCAGGTGCGCAGTGGCGCTCTCCCTCCGCCCGACCTCGTCCTGTGGCCGGAGAACGCCTCCGACATCGACCCGACGACGGACCGGGCGGCGGGCGAGGCGATCACCCGTGCGGCGCGTGACGTCGGCGCCCCGATCCTGGTGGGTGCCATCCTCGATGGACCCCGAGAAGATACGGCGTACAACGCCGGCCTCGTGTGGGACCCGGTGACCGGACCCGGCGACCGCTACATCAAGCAGCACCTCGTCCCCTGGGGCGAGTACGTGCCGTTGCGGGGGTTCTCCGAGTGGCTGGTGCCGCTCCTCGCGGAGGAGATCCCACGCGACATCCTCCCCGGTGACGAGTCCGGCTCCCTCCCGATCGGCGACAGCGTCGTCGGCACGATGATGTGCTTCGACGTGGTCTTCGACGGGCTGGCCCGCAGCGCGGTGCTCGGCGGGGCGGAGCTGCTCGTGGTGCAGACCAACAACGCGACCTTCACGGGAACCTCCCAGCCCGAGCAGCAGTGGCAGATCTCGCGGCTGCGCGCGATCGAGTCGGGGCGGTACGTCGCCGTGCCGTCGACCAACGGGATCTCCGGTCTCATCCGTCCAGACGGTACGGTTCAGGCGACGGCGCCGCAGGAGGAGCCGGGCTATCTCGCCGAGGAGATCCAGGCCGCCACGGCGGTCACGACCGGCACGCGGCTCGGCATCTGGATAGAGGCGGCCGCGTTGCTCACGGTCGCCCTCGTACTGCTGAGCGGAATCCGAAGGAAGGTACGTCGACGGTGAAGTCCCTGGTAGTGATCCCCACCTACAACGAGGTGGAGAACGTCGAGTCGATCGTGGGGCGGGTCCGTGGCGCGCAGCCCGACGCGGACGTGCTCGTCGTCGATGACGGCTCGCCTGACGGGACCGGTGATCTCGCCGACCAGTTGGCCGCCGCGGACCCCTCGGTCCAGGTCATGCACCGCACCACCAAGGACGGTCTCGGCGCGGCCTACCTCGCAGGGTTCGCGTGGGGCCTCGAGCGTGGGTACGACGTCCTCGTCGAGATGGACGCCGACGGCTCCCACCAGCCCGAGCAGCTGCACCGGCTGCTGGACGCGCTCGACGACGCCGACCTGGTCCTCGGGGCCCGGTGGGTCCCGGGCGGCTCGGTGGTCAACTGGCCGCGCTCCCGGCAGGCCCTGTCGCGCGGCGGCAACCTCTACGTCCGGCTGCTGCTGGGGATCCCGGTCCGCGACGCGACGTCCGGGTACCGGCTGTTTCGCCGCAGCACGCTAGAGAAGATCGACCTC